>NZ_JASJVI010000069.1:0-20458 GCF_035019865.1 Cryobacterium sp. 10I5 | reverse complement strand
GTTTGCGCAAGCCGCTCCGGTTTGTGCTGGGGGCCGCGCCGGTTTGCGCAGGCCGCGCCCGAAACGGCAGGCGCGAACTGCCGAAACCGGCGCGGGCGCGGGCGCAAGCCGATTGAGGGGATACGGTCAGGCGGGGAGCACGGGCGCGGAGGTCAGGCGGGTCGGACTGCGCGCGTCTCGCGCGGCATCCGCAGGGCAAGGGCACTCGTCGCGAGGAAGAACAGCGCACCGACGCCGAACGCGACCGGGTACGAGACGGAGTCGGCGAGCAGGCCCGCCGCGAGCGGGCCGATGATCGCCCCGAAGTCGGAGAACATCGAGAACACCGCGACCGGGCGTCCGCCGCCGGCCCCCGCTGCGTCGCCGACCGCGGCGGCCGGTGCCGTGCCGAGGAAGGCCGACGCGACCCCGTAGACGCAGAGCAGCGCGGTCAGCACCACGATGTTGGGCGCGAACGGCACGGCGAAGATGGTGACGGCCGCGAGCAGGCACGCTCCGATGATCGCGGGGCGGCGTCCGACGGTGTCGACGAAGCGGGCAGCGGGCGCGAGAGCGAGCGTCTGGGCGACCGCAGCGACGGCGAAGGCCACTCCGGTCCACGAGCTCGGGCCGCGCAGCACCTCGACGACGAGCACGGGGATGAGCGCGTTGCGCACGCCGAACGAGGTCCAGCCCTGCGCGAAGTTGGCCAGGCACGCGGCCCGGAACCGGGGGTCGGCGAGCACCCTGCGGAACGGGACCCGGGGCGCCGGGGCGCCGGAGGCATCCGCCGGCGCGTTTCGATAGCCCGGGCTCAGCAGCAGCAGCCCGAGCACACCGGCGATCGCGAGAGTGCCTGCGTAGAAGAAGAACGGCGCGGTCAGCGAGATCGTCGCGAGCAGGCCGCCGAGCGCGGGTCCGGCCATGCCGCCGAGGAGGAACCCACCCTGGTAGAAGCCGATCGCCCGGCCGCGGATGCCCGGAGCGGTCGAGCCGAGCAGGAGCGTCATCGCGGAGACGGTGAACATCGCGGAGCCGATGCCGCCTGCCCCGCGCAGCAGGAGCAGCTGCGGGTAGTTCTGGGCGATACCCGCGAGCCCGCTCGAGAGGGCGACGATGCCGATGCCCGCCGCGAGGATGGTGCGCTCCCCCGCCCAGTCGATCAGGCGCCCGCAGAACGGGCTCGCGACGAACCGCATCAGCGCGAAGGCGGAGACGACCGCGCCGATCTCGAGGTTGCCGACGCCGAAGCTCCGCACGTAGACGGGCAGCACCGGGACGACGACGCCGAAGCCGACCATGACGAAGAAGGCGATCACGCCGAGGACGAGCACATCCCGGGACAGGCGCTGCTGCGTGTCCGCGGCCGATGTCGGGGTTCGGGGGCGGAAGAATCGCATGTCCTCAGGCTAAGCGGTCAGAGCACGCCCGGGTGGCCCGGTGGTCGGCCGCCGGGATACCTGACCGACCTGGCTACCGGGCCGGGCGGATGCGACGACTCAGCCCGCGAGCACAGTCTCCGGTTCGGGGTGCGGGGTGCTGACCCGGGCGGCGAGCGCGGCATCGCGCCGCCCGCCGATGGCCCTGAGCGCGTTGAGGATCGTCGCGAGGTCGACGACCTCCTGTAGCAACGCCCCAATCGTCGCCGGGATGAGGCCGAACGCGGCGAGGCCCATCAGGACCAGGCTCAGCGCGATGCCGAGCCAGATGCTCTGCAGGGCGATCCGGATGGTGTCCTTGCCGATCGCGACCGCCCTGGCCGTGCGGGAGATATCGTCGATCAGGATGACGACGTCGGCGGACTCGCTCGCCGCGGTGGCGCCGCGCGCTCCCATGGCGACGCCGACGTCCGCGACCGCGAGCACGGGCGCGTCGTTCACCCCGTCGCCGACCATGATCACCGGGCGCTGCGTGATCGCGCGAACGGCGTTGACCTTGTCGACCGGCAAGCAGTCTGCCTGCACGTTGTCGATTCCCACGAGCCCGGCGATGTGCTCGGCCGTCGGCCGGGCGTCTCCGGTGAGCATCACGGTGTTGCGGATGCCGAGGGCGCCGAGGTCCGCGATCGTCTGGCGGGCGTTGTCGCGCAGCCGGTCGCTCGCCACGATGCTCCCGGCGAAGCGCCCGTCGACAGCGACGTAGATGGCGAGCTCGCCACCGTCGAGGCGGGTCTGGGTGGCGTCCGGCGCCGTCCCCGCGATGTACGAGAACTTCCCGACGGAGACCTCCCGGCCGTCGAGCGTGGCGACGACGCCGTGCGCCGGCACTTCGCTCGCCGTGTCGGTCGCCGTGAGCTCGAGGCCCTTGGCCTTGGCCGCAGCGATGACGGATGCCGCGAGCACGTGCGACGAATACTGTTCGGCCGACGCGGCGAGCGCCAGCACCTCGTCAGCGTCGAACCCGGCCGCGGGCAGCACCCGGGCGATCGTCGGGGTGCCGTGCGTGAGCGTGCCCGTCTTGTCGAAGACGGCCGTGCGGGCGGTCGAGAGGGACTCGAGCACTCCGCCGCCCTTGACGATGATGCCGTTGCGCGCGGCACGACTCATGCCGCCCATGAAGGCGATCGGCGCGGAGATGAGCAGCGGGCACGGCGTCGCCACGACGAGCACCTCGGCGAAGCGCAGCGGGTCCCCGGTGAGTATCCAGGCGAGACCCGCGACGGCGAGCGCGACCGCGGTGAACGGCACCGCGTAGCGGTCGGCGAGCCTCACGACGGGAGCCTTGCTCGCGGAGGCTTCCTCGACGAGGGCCACGATCTGCTGGTACTGGCTGTTCGCCGCGGTCGCCGTTGCCCGGATCGTCGCGGCCGCCTGGCCGTTGATCGACCCGGAGAGGATGCCTTCCCCGGCCCGGCGCTCCACCGGCAGGCTCTCCCCGGTGAGGGACGACTCGTCGAAGGCCGCGCTCGCGGAGACGAGCACCCCGTCGACCGGGACGATCTCGGCCGGGCGCACGAGCAGGAGGTCCCCGGCCTGCACATCCGTGGCCGGAACGTCCTCGACGTCCGCCTGGTCTCCCCCGGACGGGATCCGGTGGGCGATCTGCGGCGCCCGGTCGAGCAACGCGTTGAGCTCCCGCTTGGCCCGGTTCACCGCAAAATCCTCGAGCGCAGCTCCGCCGGTGAGCATCAGCACGATCAGGATGGTCGCGACGTACTCGCCGACCAGCACCGTGGCGACGATGGCCGTGATCGCGAGCAGGTCAACGCCGAAGCTGCCGTGGCGCAGCTGCTTGACCATGCCCACGGCGGAGATCGCGGCGACGACCAGGCCGAAGCCACCGAACAGCCAGGCCAGGGAATCGGCGAGGCCGCCGAGCGCCAACCCGATTCCGGCCACCCCGAGCACGACGGTCGCGGCCACGAGCGGATACCGCCGTGCGGCGGCGAACAGACGGGACATACTTCAAGTCTCGTCCCGTGCCCCGCTCACCGCCAGCAAGGTGAGGCTCGCCTGTCGAGAGCGGATGCCCGGCGGACGACACGCGCCGGGCATCCGTTTCGAGGAGGCGCCTACAGCACGAGCGCGGTCATGAAGGCCGCGTTGATGGCCTCGCCGACCTTGGCCGGGTGCACGCAGTCGCCGAGCGAATGCACGTTGTCGCGGCCGGCGAGCGCCTGCGTCAGCGCCGTGTTGGGACGCACCCCGAATGCCGCGATCACCGTGGACGCCGCGATGTGCACGGCGCCTTCCGGGCCGGTCGCGGTGAGGCCGTCGGCGTCGACGGAGGTGACGGTGTGGCCGGTGAGGATCCGCACGCCCTTCTCGGCGAGTTCGCGCAGCAGGGTGATCCGGTTGATCACGATCATGTCGCGGGCGAGCTCGTCGGCGAGCTCGACGATCGTGACGTTGCAGCCCTGGCCGGCGAGTTCGAGGGCGGCGTCGGAGCCCGAGAGCCCGCCGCCCGCGATGACGACGTTGTGACCGACGGGGGCGCCGCGGTGGAAGTCGAGCACGTCCATCACGTTCGGGCCGTCGAGGCCGGGGATCGGCGGCAGGAGCGGCAGGGACCCGGTCGCGACGATGATCTCGTCCGCCTCGAAGGTCGCGAGCGAGTCCGCGTCGATGGTCGTGTTGAGGTGCACGCTCACGGGGAGGTGGGTGAACTGGCGTTCCCACCAGGCGATCATCGCGCGCAGTTCCTTTTTGAACTCCGGGGTCGCGGCGGGCAACAGCACGCCGCCGAGCTTCGACCCCGCCTCGTAGAGGTCCACGGAGTGGCCGCGGAGCGCGGCGACTCGTGCGGCTTCGAGCCCACCGGGGCCGCCGCCGATCACGACGACGTGCCCCCGAACATCCGCTTTCTCGACCCGGCGTTCCCGTTCGAGGCCGACCTGCGGGTTGACGGCGCAGCCGAGCGGCAGCGCGAAGAAGGCGTTGCCGACGCACATCGAGTTGCAGCGGATGCACGGGCGGATGTCCGCGCGGTTGCCCGCGGCCAGTTTGCCTGCCCACTCGGGATCCGCGATCAGCCCGCGCCCGATCCCGGCGAAGTCGGCGTCGCCCGCGGCGAGGGCGGCTTCCGCGTTCTCCGGGGTGAGGTTGCCGACGGCCATCACGGGGATGGAGACGACGTCCTTGAGTGCGCGGGCCGCGGGGACCATGCACGCGTCGCCGAGGTAGTAGGGCGGGAAGACGTAGTCCATGGCCTCGTACGAGCCGTCGTCGGCGATGATGAGGTCGAGCCCGGCCGCGGCGAGCACGACGGCGATGGCCTGGCCCTCCTCGGTCGTGCGTCCCCCGGCGAAGCGGTGGTTGACCGAGAGGCGGAAGCTGACGGGCAGGCCAGGAGCGTTGGCCTTCACGGCGGCGATGATCTCGGTCGCGAACCGGCAGCGGTTCTCGACACTGCCGCCGTAGACATCCGTGCGGCGGTTCCAGCACGCACTCATGAACTGGTCGATCAGGTAGCCGGTGTGGCCGTGGATGTCGATCGCATCCATTCCCGCGGCGGCAGCGCGGGCGGCGGCTTCGCCGAAGCGGCGGACGAGCACGTGGATCTCGTCGATCTCGAGCGGCCGGCAGAGCACGCTCGGGTCGGCGTAGTGGGGGTTGTCGGAGGCGGAGATCGGCAGCCGGTCCGGGTCGATGACGTTGATGTTGCGGCCGAGGCCCGCGGTGAGCTGCAGGGAGACGAGGCCACCGACGGCGTGGATCGAGTCGGCGAGGGCGGTGAGGCCAGGGAGCGCGGCGTCGGTGTGCACGCAGCAGAGTCCGGCGTTGAGGGTTTCGTAGTCCTCGGAGACGGCGCTGATGCCGGTCATCACGAGGCCCGTTCCGCCGCTCGCGCGTTCGGTGTAATAGGCGATCTCCCGCTCGGTGAAGAGCCCCTCGGGAGTGCCCATCTCGGTGCCCATCGGCGCCATGATCACCCGGTTCGGGAGCTCGAGGGTGCCGATGCGACCCGGTTTGAGGACGTGTGCGAAGCCTGTCATGGTGTTCTTTCCCGTGCGAAGACCGAAGGTCGTCGTCGACCTGGGGCGCATCCCGGGCGGGAAATCGGGCGGGAAAGATGGAGCAAGAGCAACGACCTGAATTGTTTCAATCCTAGGTGAGCCGTGGTCGTGAAAGCCGAAGAATCGCTATGGATTCGTGTCGGAAGTCCGATCCCGAAGCATGGCGAAATCGATCGCGAGCAGGTATTTGATCCGTTCCTCACGCATCCGCGCATAGCCGGGGGCGTGGCCGTCGATGGTCTGCCGGATCAGGCGTGCGGCGAGGGCCTTCCGGATCTCGTAACTCGCGTCGTGTTGCGCGTCCTCGACGATCGTGGCGAGTTTCTCGTCGTCGTTCGCGACCGTGTGCAGGATGAGGGCGAGGCCCTTGTGGGCGCGACGACGGCGGGCGAGCCTGCCGAGGTCGAGCCGCTCGTCCTCGGTGAAGCCCTGCGACCAGCGCCGGGACGCGAGTTCCCGTCGTTCCTGCGCGACGCGGACGGCATCCTCTTCGTTCTGCACGGCGAGGTGGAGCAACTCGTCGCGCGCGACCGCCTCGTAAGACGATTCGTCGAAGTTGTCGTGTTCGCGGAGCGCCCCGACGATGATGTGGTTTTTCACGGCCATCCGCACAGCGGAGAGGGCGATCAGGAGACCCTCGTCGATGATCCGTTCCATGGCGTTCATCCGCGGCGCCGTATCCGCCGCGAGGGTCGCGCACGGGACACCGAATGCCGTTCAGGTGCCATGCCGCGCCGCTTTCTCCTCCAGGTGAGAAACTGTGTCTCTCGCCCTAATTTTATGGGCATTCGCCGGCCGTGCGCATGCCGCGCACGATACCCGACGGGAAAGGTTCCGCGTGCCCCTGGTCGATCCCCCAGCGTCCTTCCCCGCCGTCGTGGCGCGCCTCCGTGCGGCCGGCTGCGTCTTCGCGGAGGAGGAGGCGGAACTCCTCCTCGCCGAGGCCCGGTCGGCGGCGGAACTCGAGCACCTTCTCGAGCGGAGGGCCGGCGGGGAACCACTCGAGTACGTGCTCGGCTGGGCGCTCTTCTCCGGGCTGCGGATCCACGTCGAGCCCGGCGTCTTCGTGCCGCGGCGACGCACCGAGGCGCTTGTACGCGAGTCCGCCGGGCTCGCCGAGGCCGGTGCGATCGTCGTCGACCTCTGCTGCGGCACGGGAGCGGTCGGCGCCGCCCTGCTCTCGGCGCGGCCTGGGCTGGGCCTCGACCTGATATCAGCGGACCTCGACCCGGTCGCGGTCCGCTGCGCCCGCGTCAATCTCCCGGGAAGGACCGTGGTCGAGGGCGATCTCTTCGCCCCGCTGCCCGCGGACCTGCGCGG
Organism: Cryobacterium sp. 10I5; assembly: GCF_035019865.1. NCBI lineage: Bacteria > Bacillati > Actinomycetota > Actinomycetes > Micrococcales > Microbacteriaceae > Cryobacterium > Cryobacterium sp. 10I5. The sequence goes on along the minus strand of NZ_JASJVI010000069.1, from coordinate 13,704 downwards.
TCGCATCGCGCTCCTGCTCGTCAACGCGCCATACGTTCCGACCGGCTCCATCGAACGGATGCCCCCGGAGGCCCGGGTGCACGAGCATCGGCTGGCGCTCGACGGCGGCACGGACGGGCTCGACGTGCAGCGTCGGGTCGCGGCGGCCGCCGCCGGCTGGCTCGCCCCCGGCGGGAGTCTCCTGATCGAGACGAGTGCGCGCCAGGCGCCGGTCACGAGCGCGTTGTTCGCCAGGAACGGCCTGGTCCCCCGCAGCGCGCACCACGAGGACGTCGACGGGACCGTCGTGATCGGCACCCGCCCCAGCGCCTGACCGGGACATCCGCCCCAGGCACGGAAAAGGGCCCCGACCGTCTGGTCGGGGCCCTTTTCGGAACGTGCCGTGGTTACGCCAGGCGCGTCTGCAGGTTCGTGGCGATGGCGGCGAGGAATTCCTCGGTCGTCTGGTAGCCCTGCTCCGGGCCGACCAGCAGCGCGAGGTCCTTGGTCATCTGGCCGCTTTCGACGGTCTTGATGACCACGTCCTCGAGGGTCTCGGCGAACTCGGCGAGCGCCGGGTTGCCGTCGAGCTTGGCCCGGTGCGAGAGGCCGCGGGTCCAGGCGTAGATCGAGGCGATCGGGTTCGTCGAGGTGGGCTTGCCCTGCTGGTGCTGGCGGTAGTGCCGGGTCACGGTGCCGTGGGCCGCCTCGGCCTCGACGACCTTGCCGTCGGGGGTGGAGAGCACGCTCGTCATGAGACCGAGCGAGCCGAAGCCCTGTGCGACGGTGTCCGACTGCACGTCGCCGTCGTAGTTCTTGCAGGCCCAGACATAGCCGCCTTCCCACTTCATGGCGGATGCGACCATGTCGTCGATCAGGCGGTGCTCGTAGGTGAGGCCGGCAGCCTCGTAGCGGGCCTTGAACTCGGTGTCGAAGATCTCCTGGAAGATGTCCTTGAACCGGCCGTCGTAGGCCTTGAGGATGGTGTTCTTGGTCGACAGGTAGACCGGGTAGTTGCGCACGAGGCCGTAGTTGAGCGAGGCACGGGCGAAGTCGCGGATCGAGCTGTCGAGGTTGTACATTCCCATCGCGACGCCGCTGCCCGGTGACTGGAAGACCTCGAAGGTCTGCGCCTCGGAGCCGTCCTTCGGCGTGAAGGTCATGCTGAGCGTGCCCTCCCCCTCGAAGCGGAAGTTCGTGGCACGGTACTGGTCACCGAAGGCGTGGCGCCCGATGATGATCGGCTTGTTCCAGCCGGGAACCAGGCGCGGGATGTTGGAGATGATGATCGGCTCGCGGAAGATGGTGCCGCCGAGGATGTTGCGGATCGTGCCGTTGGGCGACGCCCACATCTTCTTGAGGCCGAATTCCTCGACCCGGGCCTCGTCCGGGGTGATGGTCGCGCACTTGACGCCGACGCCGTGCTTCTGGATGGCGTGGGCCGCGTCGATCGTGATCTGGTCGTCGGTCTCATCGCGCTTCTGGATCGACAGGTCGTAATACTCGAGGTCGATGTCGAGATACGGGTGGATGAGCGTGTCCTTGATGGCCTGCCAGATGATGCGCGTCATCTCGTCCCCGTCGAGCTCGACGACGGTGCCTTCAACCTTGATCTTCGCCAATGAATTCTCCTCAGAATGGTGCGCGGCCGCTTGGCCGAGCCAATTCTACAAGCCCTCCGCAACTGTCTCGACATCGAGACAGTTTTCGGTGCGGTTCGGCCCGGCGCACAAAACCCGACTACCACGCCGGTCGGCCGCAGGTTAGCCTGTTGCCATGGGTGAACTACGTCTGGAAGAACTGTCCGCACGCAACATTGTTGCGGCCAATAGCCTCAGTCTCAAACCGGGCCAGGAGCTGTACATCGCTCCGGTCTCCTACGCGGTGGCGGTTTCCGTGATCAACCCCGCGACCGCGTGGCAGCGCGTCGTCTTGCTCGACGGTGAGGTGGCCGGGTTCATCCACGGCAATTTCGACCCCGATTCGCAGCACGAGGAATTCCGTGCCTGCATCTGGAGGATCAACGTCGACGCGAGCGCTCAGGGCAAGGGCGTCGGCAAATTCGCAGCAGAGTCGCTCGCCCAGGAGGCCCGGAAGCGCGGGTTCGACCACATCACCGTGATCTGGGAACCCGGAGAAGAAGGACCGGAGTCCTTCTTCCACCGGATCGGCTTCGTCGACATCGGCGAGACCGCGTACGGCGAGACGATCGGTTCGCTCAAGCTTTAACGGCCGCGTCCCCGGTCCATGCGCCTCGCCCCCGACAGCGATTTCGTCACCAATGTCCTCGGCATCGTCGACTCGATTCCCGCCGGGCGGGTGATGACGTACGGCGACGTCGCGGCGGTGCTCGGTTCCCGGGGCGCCCGTGTCGTCGGCCAGATCATGGCGCACTACGGGGCGGATGTCCCCTGGTGGCGGGTGATCCGGGCCGGCGGCCACCCGCCGGTCGCTCACGAGGCCAGGGCGCTGCCGCACTACCGAGCCGAGGGCACGCCCCTCGTCCTGGCGAGCACCGCGGCGGCCGGCTACCGGGTCGACTATGCGGTCGCGCGCTGGTCACCGTCGTGAAAACGCACCTCGCGGGCAACGCCGGCAGCGGGTACCGTGCCCCCCATGGACAGCGAAGAAGGCTTTCAGGACCCTGTCGTCACCAACCCGGGCCTCTACCGGGTGATCCTCGAGAACGAGCGCGTGCGCGTGCTCGAGTACCGGGACACGCCCGGTGCCGCGACGGCGCCGCACCGGCATCCGGACAGCGTCATGGTCACCCTGAGCGAGTTCAGCCGGCGCATCTCGTCCGACGGCCGCACCGTCGACGTCGAGCTTCCCGCCGGGGTCGCACGCTGGCTTCCCGCCCAGGAGCACACCGGTGCGAACACCGGCCACACCGACACGCACTCGATCTTCATCGAGCTCAAGGAGCCGGCGCGGCATCCCCACACGCTCACCAGTGATCGACCGCTCGGGCCGCAGTCGGTCGCCCCCTCCGCTCCGGACACCGACGACGAGGCGAACGTCTGGGGCTTCTCCTAGCGCGTCGCAAGCAATCGGTGTTAGCGTGCGGCATGTCCAGTGAACAGAACGCCACCCACCCCCTCGACCCGCTCGTGACGGATCCCGGCGTCTACCGGGTACTCCTCGAAAACGACCGCGTTCGCGTGCTCGAATTCCTCGATGCTCCCGGCGACACCACCAACCCGCACGAGCATCCAGACAGCGTGATGATCACGCTGAGCGCATACTCCCGGCGGCTGTCCTTCGAGGGCCGCGAGGTCGACGTCGAGCTCCCGGCCGGCGAGACGGCCTGGCTCCCCGCCCAGGAACACGCCGGCGTGAACATCGGCACCACGCCCGCCCATGCGATCTTCGTCGAACTCAAGGAACAGGCCGTGCGGGCCCCCGACCCGAGCATGCATCCGCTCGGGCCGGCGCCGCGCCCGCTGATCGGGATCCCATTGTCCGACGCCTCGAGCGACGAAGAGAAGGCCTGGGGCTTCGCCTAGGCCGGTGCCCCGTGCCGGCTCAGGCCGGCAGGCATCAGTCGCCTGACCGCATGGTCGCGGTGACATAGAGTCCGGCGTCGAGCACGATCAGGTCGGCCGGCTGCCCCGCGGCGAGGCGCCCGCAGCCGGTGAGGCCGAGCATGTCTGCCGGGTTCTGCGTGGCCGCGCGCACCGCGGTGGCGAGGTCGACCCCGGCCGTGTGCACGGCGAACCGGACGGCCTCGCTCAGGGTGAGGACGCTCCCGGCAATCGTCCCGTCCGCGAGGCGTGCTTCGCCGTCCGACACGCTGACGGGGAGGCCGCCGAGGGTGTACTCGCCCTCGTCTGCGCCGGCCGCGGCCATCGCATCCGTCACGAACACCGGTCGGGAGGGGCTCTCCGTGATGAAGCGGACGACCGCGGGATGCAGGTGCACTCCGTCGGCGATCAGTTCAGCGAACAATGCGGGGTTCTCGAGCAGGGCGAGTGACGGCCCTGGTTCCCGGTGGTGCAGGGGACGCATCGCGTTGAAGAGGTGCGTCCCGGCCGTGGCGCCGGCCTGGATGGCCTGCCTGGTCATGTCGTAGTTGGCGTCGGTGTGGCCGATCGCGGCGACCGCTCCGTAGCCGACGATGCGCCGAACGGCGTCGAGTCCGCCGGGGAGCTCGGGGGCGATCGTGACCATGCGCACCGTGCCGTGGCCGGCGCGCATGAGGCGATCGATGCTCTCCCGGTCGGGCACCCGCAACAGCTCCGCCGTGTGGGCGCCCCGGTGGGCAGGGCTGAGCCAGGGCCCCTCGAGATGGATGCCCGCGAGCAGGCCGGAGTCGACGTGGTCGGCGAGGTCGGTCACGAGGCGTTCCATGTCCTCGAGCGGCGCCGTGACGAGGCTCGCCATCAGCGTTGTCGTCCCGTGTTGCCGGTGGGTCGCCGCGATCCCGGCCGCCGCGAGGGCGGTGTCCGTGTCGTTGAAGCTGTAGCCGCCGCCGCCGTGGTTGTGCACGTCGACGAAGCCGGGGGCGAGGATGCCGTCCGGGTAGTGAGCATCGGGGACCCGCGGCGGCTTGCCGGCACCGACGGCGTCGATCCGTCCGGCCCTGACCTCGACCCAGCCCGGGGTGTGCACGGCGTCCGCGGCGACGACGGTGCCGGCGCTGAGCAGAATCGAGTCGGCCACGGGGTTAGATTCCCTGCCAGGCGTACTTGTGGGCGTAGGCGTATGCGTAGTAGTCCCGGTTGGCGAGGCGGGATGCCGCTGCCTCGTCGACGAGGACCGTCACGTGCGGGTGCAGCTGGATGACCGAACCCGGCTTGCTGGAACTGACCGGTCCCTCGACGGCCGCGGCGATCGCATCCGCCTTCTCTTCACCGAACGCGAGCAGGATGAGGTGCCTGGCACGGCGGATGGTGCCGAGGCCCTGGGTCATGCAGTGGATCGGCACGTCGTCGGGAGAGGCGAAGAAACGCGCGTTGTCGATCCGGGTCTTCTCGGTCAGGGTCTTGATCCGGGTGACGGACGCGAAGGAGGAGCCGGGCTCGTTGAAGCCGACGTGGCCGGTCTGCCCGATGCCGAGGATCTGCACGTCGACCCCGCCGGCCGCGACGATGGCGGCCTCGTAGTCGAGTCCGGCAGTCTCGAGGGTGGCCACGTCGCCGTTCGGGGTGCGGATGTTCGCAGGGTCGAGCCCGAGGGGCACGACGACGTCGCGAGTGATGACGGCGCGGTAGCTCTCGGGGTGGCCCGCGGGAAGCCCGACGTACTCGTCGAGGGCGAAGCCGCGTACGCGGGACATGTCGAGGGGTTCCTCCGCGAGGGAGGCCGCGAGCGCCGCGTACACGGAGAGCGGCGTCGATCCGGTGGCCAGGCCGAGGACGGCGTCCGGCTTGCGCCTGATCAGGGCGCGGATGGATGCCGCCGCAAGCGTTCCCGCTGCGGTCTCGGTGTCGAGGACGATTACTTCAGCCAATGTTCTGCTCCAGTTTCACAATGATGATGCGTGGTGGTACTGCCGGGGTCACGGGCACGCCCGCGACCCCGGCGTTGGTGGGTTTAGACGGCCGTGGACGACGCGGAGTCGGGCACGGTCGCGTCGGGGACCTCGTCGTCGCCGCGACCGGGGGTCTTGAGGTTCCACTTGCGGATCACAAAGCGGAACAGGAAGTAGTAGATGCCGGCGTACGCCAGTCCGATCGGAATGAGCAGAAGCGGCTTCTCGGCCAGTCCGAAGTTGAGGACGTAGTCGAAGGTGCCGGCGCTGAAGGTGAAGCCGTCCCGGATCCCGAGCGCATTCACGAGAGCCAGCGAGGACCCGGTGAGTACTGCGTGGATCAGGTACAGCGGGAAGGCGACGAACATGAAGGAGAACTCGAGGGGCTCCGTGACTCCGGTGAGGAGTGCCGTCAGGGCGCCGGAGAGCATGATGCCGCCGACGATCTTCTTCTGCGACGGCTTGGCCTCGTGCCAGATGGCGAGGGCGCCTGCCGGCAGCGCGAACATCATGATCGGGAAGAACCCGGTCATGAACGAACCGGCGGTAGGGTCACCGGCGAAGAACCGGGCGATGTCGCCGTGGGCTCCGTTGTAGTCGCCGATCACGAACCACATCACCGAGTTGAGGATGTGGTGCAGGCCGACCGGGATCAGCAGACGGTTGGTCGTGCCGTAGAGGAAGCCGCCCCAGATGTTGTTCGAGGAGACGAACTCGCCGAATGCGGAGAGACCGGTCGCGAATGCCGGGTAGACGAACGCGAGGAGGACGCCGAGCACGAGTGCCGTTCCGGCCGTGATGATCGGCACAAAGCGCCTGCCGCCGAAGAAGGCGAGATAGCTCGGCAACGAGATCCGATGGAACCGCTGCCAGAGCAGGGCGGAGGTGATGCCGATCAGGATGCCGCCGAGGACACTGTAATTGACGAGGACTTGCTTGCCGCCCTCTGCGGGAAGGCCCAGGACGAGGGGCGACATCGCCTCTCCGACCTTGGAGAAGACCAGGTAACCGACGACCGCGGCGAGCGCGGTCGAGCCGTCGGACTTCTTCGCGAAGCCGATCGCGACGCCGACCGCGAAGAGGAGCGGCAGAGCGTCGAAGAGGGCGCCGCCTGCCGAGGCGATCACGGCCGCTCCGGTCTCGAAGCCCGGGATGCGCCCGAGCAGGTCCGGCTGGCCGAGCCGGAGCAAGAGGCCGGCCGCCGGCAATGCCGCGATCGGCAGCATGAGGCTGCGACCGACTCGTTGAAGTTGCGCGAGGCCGGGGAACGGCCGTTTCGTCCCGGCGTCTACGGTGATGCTGGACATGGATCTCCTCCTGGTGGTGCGTTGGTTGGGTTGGATGGTCTGGATGATGGGTGGATGGGCTGTACGTCAGGCTGGTCTGTGGGTCAGGGTTGGTGCTGCAGGTTGAGCGTCATGTGGATCTGGTACCGGTCGCCCCGGTACCACGACGTGACGTGTTCGAGGTAGGCGGACCCGGCGGACGAGGTCCGACGGAAGACCATGACGGGGGCGTTGGCGGCGATGCCGAGGGTGGCGGCGAGCAGGGCATCGGCGCCCTCTGCCCAGACCGCCTGTTCGGCGTTGTCGATCCGGAGGCCGTACTCGGTCGCGAACGTCGCGTAGAGGGACCGGGTCAGGTCCTTGGCGTCGAGATCCGGGAGCAGGTCCGCCGGATAGTAGCCGCGCTCGAGCGCCATCGGCACGCCATCGGCGAGGCGCAGCCGTTCGATCTCGAGCACCAGCGAGCCTGCCTTGAGGCCGAGGGCCGCCCGCACGGCGAGGGGCGCCTCGATCAGCCGGGACGAGCGCACGATCGTCGCGGGGACGAGTCCGCGCCGACGCATGTCCTCGGTGAAAGACGCGAGGTGCAGGTCACTTTGCACGCGTTCGCCGGCCACGAAGGTGCCCTTGCCCTGCACTCGGTAGAGGACGCCCTCCTCGACGAGCTGCCGGATCGCCTCGCGCACCGTCGAGCGGCTGACGCCGTAGCGCGTCATGAGCTTCCGCTCCGGCGGGATCGCGGCGTGGGGAGCGAGGCTGGTCTCGACGAGCTCCTCGAGGATCGAGCGCAACTGGGCGTGCTTGGAGATCGGTCCTGATTCCAGGACCGGGACCTCATCGATGTCGGTCATCTCGCTGCGTCCTCCGGATGGTTGGGGTGTAGATACCAGCATAGGACCACTTTCGCTTTCTGGTCCGTACTGGTACGATCCAATAGTTCGATGATGAAGCCGCGGCACCCTGCTTGTCAAGACCCCCAGCCGCTCGGGTTCTCTGAGAACACCCGAAACCGAATCAGACAGGGCGCAGACTTGGCTCACGGCAGGAACGCTTCACGCGTATCCCGGCCCGTGCGACCGGTTCCCGGCCCACCATCACTGGAGGTAACACCATGAGCAGCAAAGCGGAGCAAATCCTCGCCGGCCTCGGCGGATCAGGCAACCTCGTCGAGATCGAGGCGTGCATCACCCGACTGCGCACCGAGGTGAAGGACCCGGCCCTCGTGAACGAGCCGGCGCTCAAGGCGGCGGGCGCCCACGGCGTGTTCCGGTCCGGCACCATCGTCCAGGTCGTCGTCGGGCCAGAGGCCGACAACCTCGCCGAAGACATCGAAGACCTCCTGTGAGCCGTGGGGCCCCCGTCGTCCTCGTGACGCCCGTCGTCGTCCTTGCGCCCGTCCCCGGCCGCGCCGTCGACCTCGGCGAGGTCCCCGACCCCACGTTCGCTCAGGCGATCGTGGGCCCCGGCGCCGCGATCGACCCGCCGCGCGGCATGATCGACGCGATCGCGCCGATCAGCGGCAAGCTGCTCAAGGTCTTCCCGCACGCCTACGTGATCCTCTCCCCCGACGGGATCGGGGTCCTGGTCCACCTCGGCATCGACACGGTCGAGCTCCGCGGCGAGGGCTTCACGCTGCGTGCGAAGCAGGGCGACCAGGTTGCGGCCGGCGACGTGATCGTGACCTGGGACTCCGCGGCCGTCGTGGCCGGCGGACGTAATCCCATCGTGCCGGTCATCATCCTCGAGCGCACAGCGGAGAACATCGCCCTCGCTGACGCCGTCACAGCCGGCGCCGACCTTGCCACCGGCGACCTCTTCCTCACCGTCACCTCCTGACGGGCTGTTCCCTGACAAGCTGGTCCCTGACAAGCTGGTTCGCGAGAGCGGAGAAATGGCCCCTTCGCGCGCGGCGAAGGGGCCATTTTCGTACTCTCGCGGAACAGCATCCGCTCTCATACCGGCGGATGCCGCTACACGAGTGATTCCCGCCAGGCCGCGTGCAGCTGGGCGAACCGTCCGGTGCCGTCGATCAGGTCGTCGGGGGCGCCGTCCTCGACGATGATCCCGTGCTCCATCACGAGCACCCGGTCGGCGATGGCGACCGTGGACAGCCGGTGCGCGATGATGACGGCCGTGCGGTCGGCGAGCAGGGTCTGCAGCGCCTGCTGCACGAGCCGCTCGCTCGGGATGTCGAGCGAGGACGTCGCCTCGTCGAGGATCAGCACCGCAGGGTTCGCGAGGAAGGCCCGCGCGAACGAGATCAGCTGGCGCTGCCCGGCCGACACGCGGCCACCGCGCTTGTTCACGTCGGTGTCGTAGCCGCCGGGGAGGTTCTCGATGAATTCGTGCGCACCGACGGCCTTCGCCGCCGCGACGATCTCGGCGGGGGACGCATCCGGTTTGCCGATCGCGATGTTGTCGGCGACGGACCCGCTGAACAGGTATGCCTCCTGGGTGACCATCACGATGGCGCGGCGGAGGTCTTTCGGGTGCAGCCGGCGCAGGTCGACGCCGTCGAGCGACACCTGGCCGTCGGTGGGATCGTAGAACCGCGCCATCAGCTTCGCGAGCGTCGACTTGCCCGCCCCGGTCGAACCGACGAGGGCGATGGTCTGCCCGGCGGGAATCGCGAGGTCGAAGGTCGGCAGCACCACCCGGTCGGACTGGTACTCGAAGCGCACCCCGGTGAAGGTGAGGGCACCGCGCGCCTCCCACAGGTCGACGGGAGCAGTCGGATCCGGCACGCCCGGGAGCTCTTCGAGCACTCCGGAGATCTTCTCGAGCGCCGCAGCGGCGGACTGGTAGGAGTTGTAGAACATCGCCATCTCCTCCATCGGGTCGAAGAACCGCCGGGTGTAGAGCAGGGCCGCGAGCAGCGCGCCGATCGCGAGCTGCCCGTCGACGACGCGGAATCCACCGAGGAGGAGCACCACGGCGACGGCGACGTTGCCGATCAGGATGAGGCCGGGGTCGAAGATCCCGAACAGCTGGATCACCCGGCCGTTCACCTTCCGGTAGTCCTCGACGAGGCCGCCGAAGACCTCCTCATTGCGTTTCTCCGCCCGGAACGCCTTGACGGCGCGGATGCCGGTCATGGTCTCGACGAACTTCACGATGAGGCTCGCCGATGCGGTCCTGGACCGACGGAACAGCGTTTGCGAGCGCACCTGGAACCAGCGGGTGAGGGCGAACAGCGGGACCAGGGAGCCCAGCAGCACGAGGCCGCTGATGCCGTCGAGGGTCACGAGCGCGATCGCCGTGAATGCCATGTACAACAGGCCCTGCACGAGCTGGTTGATGCCGGAGTCGAGCAACTCGCGGATCGCGTCGAGGTCGCTCGTCTGCCGGGAGATGATCCGCCCGGAGGTGTACGACTCGTGGAACTCGAGGCTGAGCCGCTGGGTCTGCAGGAAGACCCGCTTGCGGAGGTCGATCAGCACGGCCTGGCTGATCCTCGCCGACATCATCGTGTACCAGGCGATCAGGATCGCGCCGATCACCCCGGTGAGGAGGTAGACCCCGCCGGTCGCCGCGAGCGGGAGCCAGTCCTGGGCGAGCAGGGCGGGCAGCCCCCGGTCGATCCCGTACGCGATGAGGGCGGGACCGGCGACCTGCGCCGCGGTGGAGAGCACCACGATGAGCATCGCCGCGGTGACCCGCCAGCGCACCGGGCGCAGCAGGGAGCCGAGCAGGCGCAGCGAGCGCGCCCGGATCTGCTTGCTCTCGGCCGTGGTGAAGTTGTTGCGTTCTTCGCCTTCGACTCCGATGACGCTCATCGTGCGGCCTCCTCTCGTGCGGTCTGCCTGGTGGCGTCTCGACGTTCTTCGTCTTCCAGGCTCGAGATCACGAACCGGTAGTGCTCGTTGGTGCGCAGGAGCTCGGAGTGGCGGCCGACCGCGGTGATCCGGCCGTCCTCGAGCAGGGCGACCCGGTCGGCGAGCGTGACCGTCGAGGGCCGGTGCGCGACGATGAGTGCCGTGGTGGAGGCGAGCACCTCGCGGAGCGCCGCCTCGACGAGGGACTCGGTGTCCACGTCGAGGGCCGAAAGCGGGTCGTCGAGGACGAGCACCGCCGGCTTCGCCGCGACCGCGCGGGCGAGCGCGATCCGCTGGCGCTGGCCGCCGGAGAGGCTCATGCCCTCTTCGCCGACGAGGGTGTCGACGCCGTCGGGCAAATCACGCACGAACCCGGCCTGCGCGACCTGCAGGGCCTCCTCGAGCGCGGCATCCGCTGCCGCCGACCGCTCGGCGAACTCGGGCCGGCCGAGCAGCACGTTGTCGCGCACGGATGCCGAGAACAACGTCGCGTCCTCGAACGCCATCGCGAGGTGGCCGCGCAAGTCCTCGCGACCGAACGCGCGCACGTCGACGCCGTCGAGCGTGACCTTGCCCTGGGTGACGTCGTAGAGGCGGGTGGTGAGGGCGGTGAGGGTGGACTTGCCCGACCCGGTCAGGCCGACGAGGGCCATGGTCTCCCCCGGTTGCAGAACGAGGTTGACGCCGTCGAGCAGGTCGGGGAACCGCGCGGGTGAGTCCGGGTAGCGGAAGTGCACGTCCTCGAAAGCGAGCCTGCCGAGGGGGGCGGCGAGCGTGACCGGCCGGTCGGGGTCGGTGATGCTGTTCGGGGCATCCAGCACGTCGAAGTAGCGGTCGGTCGCGGTCCGGGCGTCGAAGGTCATCGAGAGCAGGAACCCGATCGATTCGACCGGCCAGCGGAGCACCGTCGCCGTCGCGAAGAACGCGACGAGGCCGCCGACGCTGAGCTCGCCCTGCGCGGCGAGCCAGACTCCGGCGACGAGGCAGAGCGCGAACGCGACATCGGGCACCATCAGGAGCCAGAGCCAGATGCCCGCGATCGCGCGCGCCTTCTCGATCTCGGTGCCGCGAAGGTCTTCGGCCTGCTGGGAGAAGTTCTTGAGCGCGAAGCCGCCGCGGCCGAAGGCCTTGAGCACGCGGATGCCGTGGACGGACTCCTCGACGGCGGTCGCGAGGTCGCCGGCCTGGTCCTGGCTGCGCCGGGCCACGACGGAGTACTTCTCCTCGAACAGGTACCCGACGATCCAGAGCGGCACCGAGCAGACGATGAAGACGACGCCGAGGATCCAGTTCATCGACACGAGCACCGCGGCGCCGATCACGATCGTGACGATATTGACGACCAGGAGGACCAGGCCGAAGGAGATCCAGCGCCGGATCAGGTTCAGGTCGCTCACCGCGCGGGAGAGCAGCTGCCCGCTCGGCCAGCGGTCGTGGAAGGAGACCGGCAGGTCCTGGAGGCGCGCGTACAGGGCGTTGCGCATGCTCGCCTCGACGTGGGTGCCCGGGACCAGCACGAACCAGCGGCGGAGCGCGATCAGGATCGCCTCGAGCACGCCGAGGCCGAGGATCACGAGCACGGCCGGCCAGATCCCGGAGGGGTCCTGCCGGGACAGCGCGCCGTCGACGAGGCCCTGCAGCACCTGCGGGATCGCGAGGGCGACGACGGCCGCCAGGAGGGCCGCGACCATGCCGAGGACGAGCCGGGGCAGCGCGGGACGCACATAGGGGAACAGGCGCAGGAGGGTGCGCAGCGTGCTCGCCCGCTTCCGGGGCTGCTCACCGGCAGGTGCGGCCGGGGCCGCAGCCGGGGTCGTGGTCGTGGTCGTCGAATCGGTCGCGGGGTTCGGAGTCTGGTCCATAGGAGTGAGTGGTGTGGTTTCGAGAGGAGGGGTGGGTGTGATCTGGGTCACGAGTGGAGCCTGTTCGGATACCTGGTGCTGAGCGATGCCCCGGGGCTGCCGGGGCGTCGAGGAGTCGAAGGAGTCGCGTCGGGTCGCGTTCGACAGTGGGGCGGGAAGCTGGGCGCTTCCGTACGGGCGCGACGGCGGGATGCCGGTCGCGGGCTGCGGGTTACGGGCGGGGCGCGGGAGGAGGGAGCCGGCGCACGGTGCGGATCGAGTGGCTAGGCCGCGCTCTCGCGGACGGCAGAGCCAGCGCCAGTGGTCGCATCCATCGCGAGCTGTGGCTGTGCTGTCTGTGTCATGTCGGCCTCCTGAGCGCGTCGAATCCTCGTTGTGCTCCCCGGGTCAGGCAGCCTTCCAGAGTACGGCCACACCCCGTCTGGACGCAAGCACCCGTTTGAGGTGCGGGTTCCGGGTCAGCGGATGCGCACGCTCAGGCAGGTGACGCAGCCCTCGAGTTTCTCGAATTCTGAGATGTCGACGGTGACGACGCGGTAGCCGCGCGCGGCGAACAGGGCGGCGGAGAGCGGGGCCGCGCTCGACATCAGCACGGCGTCCGGCCCGAGCACGACGACGGCCGTGCCGTATTCCTCCGGGACCGGAAGGAAGGGTTCGAACACCGTGGAATCGTCGACGAGGGGCGGATAGCCGATCACGGTGCCGTCGGGCAGTGCCGTGACGGCGGACTTGAGGTGCAGCACCTTGCTGATCGGGACCGCGACGACGGTGTAGCCGAGCGGGGACACGATGTCGCGGAGCTGGTCGATGCCCGCGTCGTTCGTGCGGAGGCTCCGGCCGACGTATACGGTCCGGCCGATCTTGAGCACGTCGCCGCCGTCGAGGGTGCCGGGAAGTGCGAGGTGGTGCACCGGGATGCCCAGATCGCGGACGGCATCCGCTGCCCCACGGGTCTCGTCACGGCGGGTCGGCGCGCCAGGGCTCGTGACGACGGCGATGTCGCCGAACGAGATCACGGCGTCCTCGATGAAGACGGAGTCCGGCAACAGCGGGGCGGGTTCGACCTCGACGGTGTTCCAGCCCTCCGCGGCGAGCGCTGCGACGTAACCGGCCCACTGCGTGCGGGCGAGCGCGAGATCGACGGGGACACGCTCGATGTGCGTGAGCTGGCCTTCGGCGAGGTTGTCCGCGGGGCGGCGGACCAGGGCGATCCGGCGGGCGGCGGGGTCGAGTGCGGGGATGTCCATCCCGACAGTGTATGGGTCAGAACGGAGTCAGCGGGGTGGGTC
>NZ_JASJVI010000068.1:0-20668 GCF_035019865.1 Cryobacterium sp. 10I5 | reverse complement strand
TTTGATCACCTTCCATAATGGTTGGTGGCCCTATTTTCAGTTGGCGTTTCTGGCCCTGTTTTCGGTCGGCGTTAACACAAGTCCGCGCATGCCAAACTCTGGACGTCTCTGTCCGTCCGCAGTTCGCAGTGACTTATTCTCCTCGTGCATTGCTTCTTTCGTTATCACCGGTCAAACCATCTCCCGATCTTGTAACGCGCCAACTAATACGGTTTGTCAGAGCCCGCCGCTGCCCCCGCGAAACCATTACTCCCGAGACTATCGAACCCCCTTCGAACGGCGCTCTTGCACAATGCACCACTTCAGGGGCCATCTCACTCAGATGCAAATTCTCCTGGCTAGCGAGTATCAGAACGCCCTATCGATACCGGTGCGGCGCCACCTGGTCTCAGGGTGCAACTCGCTACCTCGGCACCCCGAAATCAGGCAAGGCGCGCACGGTGTCCCTGCCCGGGTTCCTGGTCGCCGAACTGCGGCCACCGGTCGACGGCCAGCCGCCTGACGCATTCGTCTTCCGTGCAGCCCGAGGGGGCGACATCCACGAGTCGAACTGGCGAGGCCGGGTCTGGGCCAAAGCCGTCACCTTGGCTGGACTGGCTTCCAAGAAGCCGACCCCGCACGATCTCCGCCACGCAGCCGCGTCGATGACGATCGCGAGCGGGGCCGATGTGAAGGTCGTCCAGCTGCAGCTCGGCCACGCACGCGCCACGGAGACTCTCGACGTGTACGCGCACCTATGGCCCGATCGCCTCGATGTGGTGTCGGACGCTGTGGAACTCGCTCGTGCCGCCGCCTTACGCGCTTCAGAACCTCCTACTGACCAGGGCCAGGCGCGAGCAAAAACTTAGGTGCCCAACGACTGATCTTCAGTCCCATCCGCGGCTCCCTTTTGCTGGTCCGCAGCAATCTTCTTCACGTAGTTCTTGATCAGCCATCGCACGCGAAACCAGAAGCAGAAGTACAACCCAGCCAAAATGAACGAGGCAATGACCAGTGGATCGCCCACCGCGCGAGGTAACGACATGCCAAGAATGAACGTGGCGACCGCGCCCACAAGCAAGCCGAAGCGGATCACAACCAAGATGACGACCGGATTACCTTTCACCCAACGACTCCCGTCAACAATGCGATCACTTCGTGTGCCCGTGCGTCTTCATTGACGACGACCTGGCAGTCCGTTTGCTTCCTGCCCATCATTCCGTACAGTGCGTTCTGCGTGGTGTCACGCTTTGCATGCCACGCGCCGGAAGACGCCGCCACTTCACGGCATATCTACGAAGTCGCTGGCAGCGACCTCGCTGCTTTTGGATGTCGTCCTTCGCCATACTCACAACCACTCGACAATCGTCGATGATCCAGTCAACATCGCGGCTTCTCAAATAACTTCAGATTCTTCAGCTCGCAGGGTGAAGGAGGCCAGTCATCATGACTAGATCATGACTGCGGGGGAAATGACAAAGCCCCGGACCACGCTACTTCCGCGTGATTCCGGGGCAAAATGTCGGGCTGACAGGATTTGAACCTGCGACCCCCTGACCCCCAGTCAGGTGCGCTACCAAGCTGCGCTACAGCCCGTCACCCTCCGCCAACACACTTCGAGAAGCGCGTTCTGCAGGAGACAACTTAGAAAGCTTACCGCCTCCGGCGACCTCTTGTGTGCACACCGGATGCCCGGCGACGCCCGTCCCTCAGCGCGGCGTCCACCGGGGCGAGCGACCGCTCCCGCCAGCGGACCGTCCGGCCCCGAACTCGCGGCGCAGCTGCCGCCAGATTCGGGGCAAGAGAACGGCATCACCGAGGAGCGGGCGGCGGTGCTGCACGATGACCGAACCGAAACCCAGCGCCGCGGGGCCGAAGCTGAGGCGCTCCGGGAAATTCGCGAGAGTCCAGCCGCGCACGCCCAGGCCCACCGCGGAGACCGAGCCGGGTACGGGAAGTGAGTCAGGCCCCGACCCGACGCGTGCCGGCAAGGCGATGCCGCGGGGCGCATCCGCTCCGGCGGGCACGCCCGCCACTCCCGCCACTCCCCCGGGCTGACCGGCACGGAAATCGCCGAGGGCGCTTGCCCGGATGAGCGCGGTCGACCCGACCCAAAAGGAGGCCCCATACCGGGAAGCGCTGTGGTGCAGGAGGCCGCGGAGCCCCGGGAAGAAACGCCCGGTGCGCGGGCCGCCCTGCGGGAACGACGGGGTCTGGAAGACGGCGACGCCGCTGTGGTCCGGTTCGTCGAGGAAGTAGATCGACCGCAGGCAGTAGTCACTGAGGAGCTGTGCATCCGGCCCGAGGGTGAGCAGGTAGTCCGTCTCGGCGATATCTCCGACGCTGGCGGCCTCGATCTGGTCCACGTAGCCGGCGAGGCTGCCGTCGAAGATCTCCAGTTCGGCGGAGAACGTCCAGGCGAGGCGGCGCTGGAGGCGCAGCATCCGCTCGGCGGTCTGCGGGATGTGCTCGGAGATGGCGCGGTCGAGGTCCTCGGCGATGCGGGCGAAGGCGGTGGCAGGGCCGCCCAGGGTGTGTGTGACGAAGACGGCGCTCGACCGGTCCGTGACGGCCTCTGCGAGGCGCTGCCGGGCCAGCCAGGCGACAGCCCAGCGATAGTCGGCGGCGAGGGCGTCAATGAGATCCTCGGTCACCTCGGGCTGGTCGGACAGGTCGTGGTGACCGGCGAGTTCGAGCTCGAGCACGAACAGCGCATCTTCGAACCGGGCGCGCGGTTCGGCCAGGGCATCGGTGAGCCGGCGCACGATCTGGAGGGCCTCGGCCTGAGCGCTCGGCTCTGCGCGGGCGTCGAGAAGGAGAACGACCCGGAGGGTGGGGTATTCCTGCAGGGCGGCAGACCAGAGGGAGGCCCGCAGGGCGTGCGACCCCGTGCGGGCGCCGGCGCCGTCGCCGGCGGCGACGAGCACGGTCAGGGCGCCCTGGCGGGCGGTGAAATGCCGTTCCAGTACCCTTCGCGGAACCCGCACGTGCTCGCTCAGCCGGATCAGGGCGCCCTGGCGTGCGGCGAGGTAGCAGAGGAGTGCGATCGCCCCCACGGTCCAACCGACCAGGGACAGCGCGCGGTCGAGGACCGGCCAGGGGGCGCCGTCGAAGCCCGTCTGCCGGAGGAGCACGACGACGAGCAGGGCAGCCCAGCCGACCACCACAGCGAAGATGGCGGCGCGACCACAGACGATCTTGGGCGCGCTTCGGCCCGATGCCCGGATGTCGGGCGGTGCGGCACGTTTTCGGGTCAGCGAAGCAGGGAACTTCGTATGCATGGAGAATCCTCGGGTAAGGCTTGAATGACGAAATCCCCGATTCGGGCGGGGATCCGGCACGTATGGCGGGTGACGAAATCCCCGATTCGGGCGGGGATCTGACACCTGTGGCGCCGCTGGAGCGCTAGCCCGAATGTAGAGGAGAGCGCCGGTGCGCGACAGTCCCCGGTTCGGGGCGGCGGCGCATCCGTACACGGCCCTCGACCCGGCACCAACGCCACAGGCCTTTAAACGACGGATGCGCCGCCTCCCCGCAGGGGGAAGGCGACGCATTCGTCTGGTCGAGCGTGGAACGACTGCTTAGCGCTTGCGCTTCTCGCGGACGCGCATGCTGATGTTGATCGGGCTGCCCTCGAAGCCGTAGACCTCGCGGAGGCGACGCTGGATGAAGCGACGGTAGCCCGGGTCGAGGAACCCGGTGGTGAAGATGACGAAGGTCGGCGGGCGGCTCGAGGCCTGGGTGCCGAACAGGATGCGCGGCTGCTTGCCGCTGCGCACGGGGTGCGGGTGCTCGGCGGCGAGCTCGGCGAGGAAGGCGTTGAACTTGCCGGTGGCGACGCGGGTGTCCCACGACTCGAGGGCGACCTCGAGGGCGGGGACGAGCTTCTCCATGTGGCGGCCGGTCTTCGCCGAGATGTTCACGCGGGGGGCCCACGCCACGTGGGCGAGGTCGAGCTCGATCTCGCGCTCGAGGTAGCGGCGACGGTCGTCGTCGATCTGGTCCCACTTGTTGAAGGCGAGCACGAGGGCGCGGCCGGATTCGAGGACGAGGTCGATGACGCGCACGTCCTGCTCGGAGATGACCTCGGTCACGTCGATGAGCACGACGGCGACCTCGGCCTTTTCGAGCGCGGCGCTCGTGCGGAGCGAGGCGTAGAAGTCGGCACCCTGGGAGAGGTGCACGCGACGGCGGATGCCGGCGGTGTCGACGAAGCGCCAGACCTTGCCGCCGAGCTCGACCTGCTCGTCGACCGGGTCACGGGTGGTGCCGGCGAGCTCGTTGACGACAACGCGCTCTTCGCCGACGACCTTGTTCAGGAGGCTGGACTTGCCGACGTTCGGGCGGCCGAGGATGGCGACGCGGCGGGGGCCGCCGACTTCCTGCTTGGCGACGGCGGAGATCTCGGGAAGCTTCTCGAGAATGGCGTCGAGCAGGTCGGCGACGCCGCGGCCGTGCAGGGCCGAGACGGGCCACGGCTGGCCGAGGCCGAGCGACCAGAGGTTCGCGGATTCGGGTTCCTGGCGCACGTCGTCGACCTTGTTGGCGACGAGGAACACCGGCTTTCCCGCCTTGCGGAGCAGGCGCACGACGGCTTCATCGGTCGATGTCGGGCCCACGTTGGAGTCGACGACGAACATGACGACGTCGCACAGCTCGATGGCGAGTTCGGCCTGCATGGCGACGGAGGCGTCGATGCCCTTGGCGTCGGGCTCCCAGCCGCCGGTGTCAACGATGCTGAACTTGCGTTCGTGCCATTCGCCCTTGTAGGTGACGCGGTCGCGGGTGACGCCGGGGGTGTTCTCCACGACGGCCTCACGGCGACCGAGGATGCGGTTGACGAGCGCCGACTTGCCGACGTTCGGGCGGCCGACGATGGCGATGACCGGCAGGGCCGGGAGGTAGGTGATCGCGTCGGGGTCATCCGTCACCGAGTCGAGGACGTCGAAGTCCTCGTCGTCGAGGTCGTAGTCGTTGAGCCCGGTGCGGAGGGCGGCGGCGCGCTGTGTCGCCAGGTCGTCGTCGATGTCGTCCAGTCTTGCCCCGAGGTCGGGGTCGAGATCGGGAAGGTTTTCGTCGTATTCGTTAGTCATGCGAGGTCCTCGCGGTACGTGTGTTGATGACCTCGATGACCGCGCCAATGGTCTGTTCGAAGTCGAGATGGGTGGAGTCGACGGTGTTCACACCGTCTGCGGCGCTCATGAATTCGACGACCTGTGAGTCGGCGCGATCCCTCGATCGCAACTGATCTGCCACGGTTTGAGCCGATTGAGTCGATATTTCCGCAGAGCGCCTAGCCATTCTAGCTTGTTCGGATGCCGTGAGCAGGATCCGGACCTCCGCCTCCGGTGCGACGACGGTCGTGATGTCCCGTCCTTCGACCACGATTCCGGGCCGGTCGACGCCCGCTGCGATGCTGCGAAACAGCGCGGTGAGGTGGGCGCGCACGGCGGGGATGCGGGCGACGGCGCTCACGATCGCCGAAACGGCGGGCTCCCGGATGGCCTCGGTGACGTCGTCCGCACCCACACTCACGGCCGGGTCGTCGGGGTCTGTGCCGATCGCGTAGTCGAAGGCGGGCAGGGCGGCGATGACGGCATCCGTGTCTGCGGAGTCGATGGCGCGGTCCCGTACGTACCAGGCGAGGGCCCGGTAGGCGGCGCCGGTGTCGAGGTAGCCGTAGCCGAGGCGGCGGGCGACGGCGCGGCTGACGCTCGACTTGCCGCTGCCGGCCGGGCCGTCGATGGCGACGACGAGCGGATGCGTGGAATCAGTCATGTGCTAGCCGGCAATCCGCCAGCCGCGTGCGGCCAGCTCTTCGGTGAGGCGGGTGACGGCCTCAGGGAGCACGGAGATCTCGGCGAGGCCGAGTTCCGCGCCGGGTGAGTGCTCGAGCCGGAGGTCTTCGACGTTGACGCCGAGGGCGCCGATCTCGTTGAGGAGCCGGGCGATCTGGCCGGGCGTGTCGTCGACCATCACGGTCAGGGAGACGAAGCGGCGGTCGTGGCCGTGCTTGCCGGGCAGCCGGGAGACGCCGGCGTTGCCGCCGGCGAGTTCCTCGGCGACGCGGCGGCGGGCGCCGGGGGCCGCCGGGTCGCCGAGGGCGGTGATGAAGCGGTCGAGGTCGTCGCGGTAGGCGGTGAGGATCTCACGCACCGGGGCCGCGTTCGCGCCGAGGATCTGCACCCAGAGTTCGGGGTCGCTCGCGGCGACGCGGGTCACGTCGCGGAGGCCCTGGCCGGCGAGGTTGAGGGACGCGGCTGGCGCGTCCGTGAGACGCCGGGCCATCAGGGTCGAGACGACCTGGGGCACGTGGGAGACGAGGGCGACGCCGCGGTCGTGGTCCTCCGGGCTCATCTCCACGAGGGTCGCGCCGAGGTCGAGGATGAGGTCGTCGATCGCGGTGGCCTGCTGGTAGCTGATGCCCTCGTGGGCGGCGACGACCCAGGGCCGGCCGAGGAAGAGGTCGGCGCGTCCGGCGAGGGGTCCCCCGCGTTCGCGGCCGGCAAGCGGGTGCGAGCCGATGTAGCGGGAGATATCGGCGCCGCGCGCGCGCAGTTCGGCGAGGGGGGCGAGCTTGACGCTCGCGACATCCGTCACGATAGCGTCGGGGAAGGCTTCGAGTTCGCGGGCGACGATCTCGGCGGTCACGTCCGGCGGCACGCACACGACGATGAGCTGAGGCCGGTCGCCGGTCAGGGCGGCCCGGCCGGCGCCGTAGTCGATCGCGATGCTGAGGTTCGTCGGAGAGGCGTCGGCGAGGATGACCTCGATGCCGCGCGCGCGGAGGCCGAGGCCGATGCTCGTGCCGAGCAGCCCGGTGCCGACGACGCGCACGGGCCCGATCAGGCGACTTTCGACCACGGGTGTCTCCTGACTTCGTGCGTGTTGTGCCTCTAGTATTCGGTGTCCGCCCGCGAAATCGTGAGCAGCTGACCGAGTTCAACCTTAGTCAAGTCGCGCAGGTCACCGGCCCGCAGGGTGCCGAGGTGGAGGGGTCCGAACTGGCGGCGCACGAGGTCGACGACGGGGTGGCCGACGGCCTCCATCATGCGGCGCACGATGCGGTTGCGCCCGGAGTGCAGGGTGAGTTCGACGAGGCTGAAGCCGTCGCCGGGAGGGCTCGTCAGGATGCGAGCCTTGTCGGCGTTGATCGGGCCGTCGTCGAGCTCGATGCCCGTCTGCAGCAGCTGGATGGTCTGCGCGGTGACCCGGCCTTCGACCTTGGCGATGTAGGTCTTCATCACGCCGAAGGAGGGGTGCGCGAGGATGTGGGCGAGATCGCCGTCGTTGGTCAGGATGAGCAGGCCGCTCGTCATGGCGTCGAGGCGGCCGACGTTGAAGAGGCGCTCCTCGAACTGCTCGGTGAATTCGCGCAGGTCGGGGCGGCCGCTCTCGTCCTGCATCGAGGAGACGACGCCGACGGGCTTGTTGAGCATCACGTAGCGGCGGCTGGTGTCGAGCTGGATGGCGACGTTGTCGACCATGATCTGGTCGTGGTCGGGGTGGATGCGGCGCCCGAGTTCGGTGACGACCTTGCCGTTCACGCGCACCCGGCCCGCGGCGATGAGGTCTTCGGAGACCCGGCGGGAGGCGACCCCGGCCGAGGCCATCACTTTCTGCAGGCGCACGCCGTCTGCGGCGGCTTCCGGGTTGGTGGGCGTGCCCTGGGGGTCGATCGTCATGGTGAATCCTCAAATCCATTTGCGCCGTCTGAGAGCAGGGGCGATAAGAAGGGCAACTCGTCGAGCGAGTTGATTCCCAGCTGTGTGAGCAGCAAGTCCGTGGTGCCGTAGTTGATCGCACCGGTCTCACTATCGGTGAAGACCTCGGTGATCAGGCCGCGCCCCACGAGGGTGCGTACGACCGAGTCCACGTTAACGGCCCTGATTGAGGCTACCGCCCCGCGGCTGATCGGTTGCTTATATGCGATCACGGCGAGGGTCTCGAGGGCGGCCTGGGACAGTTTGCTCGGGTTCTGGGTGAGTACGAAGTCGGCGACGGCGGCGTCGTGTTCCGGGCGCACGTAGATGCGCCATCCGCCGGCGACCTCGCGCAGCTCGAAGCCGCGGCGCACGGTGCCGGCCTGGCCATCGAAGTCGGCGACGAGCCGGGCGATCGCGCGGCGCACGTCGCTCAGCGGCCGGCGGAGCGCGCTCCCGAGGTGCAGCAGGCTCTGCGGCTCGTCGGCGACCATCAGGATCGCCTCGAGGGAGCGGTCGAGGGCTGCGGCCTCTGCGGCGAGTGCGCTGCCGGGTGCGCCGGCTGCGGGCGTGCGGGCCGTCCGGGTCGTGCCGGGCGTGCCGGTCGCGCCGGGCCCGGCCAGGGTGTCAGTTGTCATAGTCCGCTCCGAGGTTCGCGAGGGTGTCGTCCGACCAGGCGTCGTCCGGGGACGCCGCGGCACTCCAGTGCAGGCTCAGGTCGCCGAGGGGTTCGAGCTGGTCGAAGGAGAGGAAGCCGCGCCGGTAGAGCTCGAGCACGGCGAGGAACCGGGCGATGATCACGCCGGTCAGTTCCACGTCGGCGATGAGCTCACGGAAGGTGAGGGTGTCGCCCGAGCGCAGCATCCCGACGAGCCAGGCAGCCTGCTCACGAATGCTGACCAGCGGCGCGTGGAGGTGGTCCAATCCCACGGTGGGTACCTCCCGCGGGGTGAGCGCCACCCGGGCGAGCGCGGCGAAGTCGGCGAGGGAGAGCGTCCAGACGAGCTCAGGGGTCTGCTGCCGGAACTTGTCTTCGAGGCGCACGGACCTCACGTGGCGGGCGGATTCGACCTCGATCCGGCCGAGGAACCAGGCGGAGGCGGTCTTGAACGCGCGGTACTGCAGCAGGCGGGCGAAGAGCAGGTCCCTGGCCTCGAGCAGGGCGGCATCTTCGGCGTCGACGAGTTCGCCCTGGGGCAGGAGCCCGGCAACCTTGAGGTCGAGCAGGGTCGCGGCGACGACGAGGAATTCGCTCGCCTGGTCGAGTTCTTCGGCCTGGTCGAGCCCCTTGAGGTGCGCGATGAACTCGTCGGTGACCCGGCTGAGCGACACCTCGGTGATGTCGAGTTCGTGCTTGCCGATCAGGGAGAGCAGCAGGTCGAACGGGCCCTCGAAGTTGCCCAGGGCGACCGAGAATGTCCGCGAAGGGACGGTGTCAGGCGACAGCGCCACGCTGGATCAGTTCCCGCGCCGCCTGGCGGTAGGCCTTGGCCGCCGCGTGTTCCGGCGCGAACTCAGTGATCGGCACCCCGGCAACGCTCGCGTCCGGGAACTTGACGGTGCGGCCGATGACGGTTTCGAGCACACTGTCGCCGAAGGCGTCGACGACGCGCTCGAGGACCTCGCGCGAGTGCAGTGTGCGCGAGTCGAACATGGTCGCGAGGATGCCGTCGAGTTCGATCGCAGGATTGAGCCGGTCGCGCACCTTGTCGATGGTCTCGATCAGGAGGGCGACGCCGCGCAGGGCGAAGAATTCGCACTCGAGCGGGATGAGCACGCCGTGGCTTGCGGTCAGGGCGTTGACGGTGAGGATGCCGAGCGAGGGCTGGCAGTCGATCAGGATGACGTCGTAGTCTGCGGACACCTTGCGGAGCACCCGGGACAGGATCTGCTCGCGGGCGACCTCGTTGACGAGGTGCACCTCCGCGGCGGAGAGGTCGATGTTCGCGGGCATGATGTCGAGGTTCTCGACAGCGGTCTTCTGGATGACCTCGGCCGGGGTGTACTTGTTACCCAGCAGCAGGTCGTAGACCGTCGGCAGGTCGTGCGTGGGGATGCCGAGTCCCGCGGACAGAGCGCCCTGGGGGTCGAAGTCGATTGCGAGCACGCGGCGGCCGTAGCCGGCGAGTGCGGCACCCAGGTTGATGGTCGTCGTCGTCTTGCCGACGCCGCCCTTCTGGTTGCAGAGCGAGATGATGCGCGCGGGGCCGTGGCTATTCAGCGCCGCGGGTTCGTCGAATTCGTGTTTCGGCCGTCCGGTCGCACCGACGACCACGTCCTCGAATCCGGGGAGTAGTGTCCGGTCAGCTTTTTCGCGCTTCACTCCGGTGTCCTCGTTCCGTCCTGCACCCATCACTGTGTCGAGTGTAGCGAGCCGATCGGCACCCTTCCGCAAGGATCGCCGGGAAGCCGCGGTTCCGCATCCGCCGGGTGAAGCGGATGCCCCGCATCCAGAGTATTCAGAAGGCTCAACGGGCGCGCGGGTGTGCGGTCGTGTACATGTCGCGGAGGGTGTCCGCCGTGACGAGGGTGTACAGCTGGGTCGTCGCGACGGAGGAGTGGCCGAGGAGTTCCTGCACGACGCGCACGTCGGCGCCGCCGGCCAGGAGGTGCGTCGCGAAGGAGTGCCGGAGCGTGTGCGGCGAGACGTGGCCCTCGAGGCCGGCCCGCTCGGCGGCGGCCCGGATCAGCAGCCAGGCGTTCTGCCGGCCGAGACGCCGGCCGCGCAGGCCGAGGAAGAGCGCCGGGGTCGCGGGGCCGCGGGCGGAGAGCAGGGGCCTCCCCCGCACCAGGTAGGCCTCAACGGCCGCACGGGCGAAGCTGCCGACCGGAACCAGGCGTTGCTTGTCGCCCTTGCCGGTGAGCCGCACGACGTCGAGGTCGAGCACGTCGTCGACATTGAGGTCGACGGCCTCGGAGATGCGCGCCCCGGTCGCGTAGAGCAGTTCGAGGAGCGCCTTGTCGCGCAGCTGGTGCACCTCTTCGCCGTCGGTCGCCGCGAGCAGCAGGGTCACCTGTTCGATGCTGATCGCCTTGGGCAGCCGGGTCGCGAGCTTCGGCGGTTTCACGTCGTGGGCGACGTCCGCGCCGACGAGGGATTCCTCGAGCAGGAACCTGTGCAGCCCGCGCACGGTCGACAGCATCCGGGCGATCGACGCCGCCGTGAGCGGCGACTCGGCGCGGGTCGCGAGGTGCCGCACGAACGCGGAGACGTGCAACGCGGTGACCTGCCCGGGTTCGGTGAGGCGCTCGGCCTCGAGCCAGCCGGCGTAGACCACGAGGTCGCGCCGATAGGCGGCGACGGTGTTCGCGCTGAGCCCGCGCTCGATCGCCACGTGCCGCAGGAACGCTTCGACCGCCGCCGCGACGGTCATCGGCCGGTGTGGGTCCAATTGTTCGGGTGCCGCGGCCAGGGCAGGTCGGCGGCGCCGAGGCTGCTCCAGTTGCGTTCCTTCGCGGCGAACGCGGCCAGCACCGAGATCACGAGCGCGGGGTTCTGCACGCGGCGGGCGAGCACGGCGTCGAGGCAGTCGGCGAAGGGGACCCAACGGATCTCCATGTCGGCTTCCTCTTCGGTGCGGTTGAAGACCTCGGGCGCGGCGGTGAGGCCGCGGGCGAGGTACACCCGCAGGGCCTCGTTGCTGCCGCCCGGCGAGGTGTAGAACTCGCTCAGCACGTTCCACTCGGCGGCGACGTGGTCGGTTTCCTCGGCCAGTTCGCGCTTGGCCGCCTCGACCGGATGCTCATTGGCCTCGTCGAGGAGGCCGGCGGGCAGTTCCCACTCGCGCATGCCGACGGGGTGCCGGTACTGCTTGATCAGCAGCACCCGGTCGTCGTCGTCGAGGGCGAAGATGGCGACGGCGCCGGTGTGGTCGACGTAGTCCCGCACGATGTCGGAGTCGCCGTAGCGGAAGGTGTCCTTGCGGATGTCCCAGACGTGGCCGGTGAAGACCACGTCCGACTCGGAGACCACCGCGGAGGCGGCCTCGTCCTCGAGGAGCTCAGCCACGCTTCAGGCCTCGACGCCGACGACGGCAGCAATGTCGACGGTGTCGTCGCCGGTGTCGTTGCCTTCGTTGACCTCGAACAGGCGGCTGGCCTGCTGGCGGTCGAGTGCGGCGCCGATCAGGCCGCGGAAGAGCGGATGCGCATGGCTCGGGCGCGAGCGGAGCTCCGGGTGCGCCTGGGTGCCGACGTAGAACGGGTGCTCGGCACGCGGCAGCTCGACGTATTCGACCAGGTGGCCGTCGGGAGAGGTTCCGGAGAACCACATGCCGGCATCCGCGATCTGTTCGCGGAATGCGTTGTTGACCTCGTAGCGGTGACGGTGGCGTTCGGAGGCCGCGGGGGCCCCGTAGAGCTCGGCGACGAGAGAGCCCGCGGCGAGGTCGGCCGGGTACAGGCCGAGGCGCATGGTGCCGCCGAGGTCGCCGCCTGCGATGATCTCGACCTGCTCTTCCATGGTCGCGATCACGGGGAACTCGGTGTCCGGGTCGAACTCGGAGGAGGACGCCCCGGTGAGGCCGGCCTTGTTGCGGGCGTATTCGATGACCATGCACTGCAGGCCAAGGCAGAGGCCGAGCACGGGGATGCCGTTCTCGCGGGCGAAGCGGAGAGCGCCGAGCTTGCCCTCGATGCCGCGCACGCCGAACCCGCCGGGGACGCAGATGCCGTCGAGGTCGCCGAGCAGGCGGGTGGCGCCTTCCTCGGTCTCGCACTCGTCGGAGGCGATCCAGCGGACGTGGACCTTGGTCTTGTGGGCGAAGCCGCCGGCGCGGAGGGCCTCGGTGACGGAGAGGTACGCGTCGGGCAGGTCGATGTACTTGCCGACGAGGCCGATCGTGACCTCGTGCTTGGGCTCGCGCACGGCGTCGAGCACCTTCTGCCAGCCGGTCCAGTCGACGCTCGTGACGGGCAGGCCGAGGTGGTCGGTGATGTACTTGTCGAGGCCCTGCTCGTGCAACACGGCGGGGATCTCGTAGATGCTGGGCACGTCGACGCAGTTGACCACGGCGTCTTCGTCGACGTCGCACATGAGCGCGATCTTGCGCTTGTTCGCATCGGAGACAGGGCGGTCGCTGCGCAGCACGAGCGCGTCGGGCTGGATACCGATCGAGCGGAGCGCGGCGACGGAGTGCTGGGTGGGCTTGGTCTTCTGCTCGCCGGCCGCACCGAGGAAGGGCACGAGGGAGACGTGCACGAAGAACACGTTCTGGCGACCGAGTTCGTGGCGCACCTGGCGGGCGGCCTCGAGGAACGGCTGGGACTCGATGTCGCCGACGGTGCCGCCGATCTCGGAGATGATCACGTCGGGGCGCAGCGTGTCGTCGGCCTGGAGGCGCATCCGGCGCTTGATCTCGTCGGTGATGTGCGGGATGACCTGCACGGTGTCGCCGAGGTACTCGCCGCGGCGTTCCTTGGCGATGACCTGCGAGTAGACCTGGCCTGTGGTGACGTTCGCGGCCTGGTTGAGGTTGATGTCGAGGAAGCGTTCGTAGTGGCCGATGTCGAGATCGGTCTCCGCGCCGTCGTCCGTGACGAAGACCTCACCGTGCTGGAACGGGTTCATCGTTCCCGGGTCCACGTTGAGGTAGGGGTCGAGCTTCTGCATGACGACGCGTAAGCCGCTGGCCGTCAGGAGATTGCCGAGGCTTGCCGCCGTCAGGCCCTTGCCTAATGAAGAAACGACACCACCAGTCACAAAGATGTGCTTGGTTGTGCCGTCTGAATTGTCCGCGTTTCTATTTTCCACCACGGGCTTCGACTCTATCATCGGATCTTCGTGGATCCGCCAGCACTCGCGAGGTTCATCAGTTCGCGGGCGTGTTCGAGCCCGCTCACGGAGTCGGGCAAGCCGGAGAGCAGCCGGGCCATTTCGGCGGCGCGATCGTCGCCGGTCAGCTGGCGCACACTCGACTCGGTGACCGAGCCGTCGCTGTCCTTGACGACGCTCAGGTGGTTGCCCGCGAAGGCCGCGACCTGGGCGAGGTGGGTCACCACGATGACCTGGGCGGTCTCGGCAAGCCGGGCGAGCCGTCGGCCGATCTCGATCGCGGCCGCGCCGCCCATTCCGGCGTCGACCTCGTCGAACACGAAGGTCGCCACCGGGTCTGTCGCGTTGATCACGACTTCGATGGCGAGCATCACCCGGGACAGTTCGCCGCCGGAGGCGCCCCGGGCGAGGGTGCGCGGTTCGGCGCCCGCGTGCGGGCGCAACAGGATGCCGACCTGGTCGCGGCCGTGAGCGGTGAGCTCTCCCCCGCTGTCGACCTCCACGACGAGGGCGGCGTCGGGCATCGCGAGCGCACTGAGTTCATCGGTGACGGCGGTGCCGAGGGCTGCGGCCGCCGTGGTGCGGATGCCGGTGAGCCGGTCCGCGAGCGCCGCGACCACGAGCAGCTCCGCTTCGGTGTCGGCGCGGAGCTGCTCGATCCGGTCGGTGTCCCCGTCGAGTTCGAGCAGGCGGGCGCTGCCGGTGTCGAGGAAGGCGATCGCCTCGTCGAGGCCGCCGGCGTACTTGCGGGCGAGGCCGGTCAGCACGGCCCGGCGCTCCTGCACGATCTCAAGCTCCCGGGCACCGTCGGCGTCGAGGCCGGCGAGGTAGCTCGAGAGCTGAGCGGCGACATCCGCCACGAGGAAGCCCGCGTTCGCGAGGCTCTGGGCGAGCTCGGACAGGGCGGGGTCGTGGTCGCCGGCGCGCTCGAGTTGCCGGCGGGCGGCGTCGAGCAGGGTGACGGCGTCCGGCAGCCCGTCGGGGTTCTCTTCCGCGGAGAGGAGTTCGCGGGACTGGGCCGCGGCGACCCGGAGTTCCTCGAGGTTTCCGAGGCGTTCGGCGCGGGCGGCGAGCTCGTCGTCTTCGCCGGGCTGCGGGGCGATCGCCTCGATCTCGTCGATGGCGGCGCGGAGGTCGGCGGCCTCGCTCGTGCGCTCGTCCTGTTCGGTGACGAGGCGGGCGAGTTCGGCGCGGTCGTCCTGCCAGCGGTGGTAGTGCGTCTCGAAGTCGGCGAGCACCGGGCCGAGTTCGGGGCCGGCGAAGCGGTCGAGGGCGGCGCGCTGGGCGCCGGCGGAACGGAGCCGGACCTGGTCGGACTGTCCGTGCACGACGACGAGGTCGCCGCCGAGGTCGCCGAGCACGCTCGCGGGAGCGCTGCGGCCGCCGACGATGGCGCGACTGCGGCCCTCCGCCGAGACCGAACGGCTGAGGATGAGCTCCGGACCGTCGAGGTCGCCCCCGGCGTCGCGGACGCGGCCGGCGACGGTGCCATCGGCGTCGACCTGCCAGCGGCCCTCGACCCAGGTCTGTTGCGCGCCGTGGCGCACGAGGCCGGGGTCTGCGCGGGCGCCGAGCAGCAACCCGAGCGCGGTGACGACCATGGTCTTGCCCGCGCCGGTCTCGCCGGTGACGGCGGTGAAGCCGGGACCGAGCGGGAGGGTGGCCTCCTTGATCACGCCGAGGTCGCGGATGACGAGTTCCTCGATCACGAGCGGGCCTCCCCCGCGACGGGCCTCGTCACCTGCGATGCGGTCATACGAACTTCACGGGTCTCGCTCACGCGGCGCTCACTCACGTCCGACCGGTCCGCGCCAGCCCGTGACGGGCAGGTTGAACTTGTTCACCAGGCGGTCGGTGAACGGGCCGCTGTGCAGGCGGGCGAGGCGCACCGGCACCGGGGAGCGGCGCACAATCACGCGGGATCCGGCGGGCAGGTCGTGCACCCGGCGGCCGTCGGCGCAGAGCACGGCGGCCCCGCCGTAGTGCGCGAGCACCTCGACGGCGAGCGACGAGTCAGGCCCGACGACGAGCGGGCGGGAGAAGAGCGCGTGGGCGCTGAGCGGCACGAGCAGGAGCGCGTCGAGGCTCGGCCAGACGATCGGGCCGCCCGCCGAGAAGGCGTACGCGGTCGATCCGGTCGGGGTGGACATCACGATGCCGTCGCAGCCGAAGGAGGATAGCGGCCGGCCGTCGACCTCGACGACGACTTCGAGCATCCGCTCGCGGCTCGCCTTTTCGACCGTGGCCTCGTTGAGCGCCCAGGTCTCGTAGATGACCTCGTCGCCGAGTTTGACCCGGACGGCGAGGGCCATGCGTTCTTCGACGAGGTAGTCGCGGAGCAGGGCGCGGCGCACGGCTTCGCCGAGGTCGTCGCGTTCGCTCTCGGCGAGGAAGCCGACGTGACCGAGGTTGATGCCGAGCAGGGGCGCCGAGCAGCCGCGCACGACCTCGGCGGCGCGCAGGATGGTGCCGTCCCCGCCGAGGACGATGACGAGCTCGAGCTCCGTCGCCTGCACGGTCTCGCCGAGGATGGCGAGTCGGCCGTCGAGCTCGGGGCAGTAGGCGAGGATATCGGTGAGTTCGGTCGGTGCGAGCACGGGGGTCGCGTCGGCGGCGAGGAGCTGTTGGCAGACGGTCACGGCAGCCTGGAGCGAGTCCTTTCGCCCGGTGTGCGCGACGACAAGGATGTGCCGGGGTGATGCAGTCATCTCGTCACGCTCCTACCAGTGCCGTTGTGCGGTCGATCCATTCTGTCGGATTGCTGCCCACGCGGGCGCTCATCCAGCACAGATACTCGTGATTGCCCGCAGCTCCCACGATCGGCGATGCGATCAGGCCGTTTGTGCGGAGGCCGAGGTCCCAGCCCGCCCAGAGCACGCCGGCGATCGCGTCGGCGCGCAGGGCCGGCCGGTGCACGACACCCTCGCGGATGCTTTCCTTGCCGACCTCGAACTGCGGCTTGATCAGCAGCACGAAATCGGCGCCTTCCGCTGCTGTTGCCACGAGGGCCGGCAGCACGGTCGGGAGGGAGATGAAGGACAGGTCGCCGACGACGAGGTCGGGGCGGGTGGCGACGCCGGATGCCGCGGCGAGCGTTTCCGGGGTCGCGTAGCGCAGGTTGAACCCTTCGACGACCGCGAGGCGGGGTTCGTGGGCGAGCTCGGGGGCGAGCTGGCCGTGACCGACGTCGACGGCGAGCACCTGCCCGGCGCCGCGTTCGAGGAGCACCTGGCTGAAGCCGCCCGTCGAGGCGCCGGCGTCGAGCACGGTGCGACCCGCGACGGGAATCTCGAAGGCGTCGAGCGCGGCGATGAGTTTATGGGCGCCACGGCTGACGTAGTGGTCGGTCGGTGCCACTGCGAGCACCTGGTCGGCGCTCACCTTGGTGGACGCCTTGACGACGGGGTGGCCGTCGACGGTCACGAGGCCTCCGGCGATCACCTGGGCCGCTACCGTGCGCGAACGCACGAGCCCACGGTCGGCGAGGGCCGTGTCGAGGCGCTGGTCAGGCGAACGCTCGGAAACAGCCTCAGCCTCGGACGCGGAGTCCGCCCCGGCGTCCGCGTTCGACTCAGGGCCGGAGTTCACTGTCGCCGCCCTCGAGGTGCGTCCGCAGCTCGTCGTGCAGCTGCGCGTAGGCCGCCGCGCGGTCTTCGAGGGGGAGGTCGCCGATGTCTCCGAGCCGGGACAGGAGTTCGTCCGCGATGGCCACATTGTCGGGGCTGCCGCCCTGGGGGATGTCCGCTGGGTTCTGCTGCACCCTCTCCACGTTACCGTCTGAGATACAGTCGCTCCGGAACATTCAGCCCATAGATCGGCCGGCCGGACGCCCAGATCACGGCGCACGCGGCACGGAGCAGGTTGATCCCGCCATCGCCCTCTGCGACGATCTCGACGTCGGCGCCGCTGATGCGCACGCTCGCGCCGGCGACGGTCGCGGTGGCGCGGTCCTTGGAGAACACGGTCTCCGGGTAGGGCTCGTGCAGCTGGCGCAGGTCGTCGAGGATGTAGCGGGGGCGCTCGTTCTCGGCGGCGGCGAGGGCCTGCTTGGCCTTGTCGATGCCGGTGAGCACGAGCACCGCGGGAATGCCGGCCCGGTTTGCGCCGAGGATGTCGGTGTCGAGCCGGTCGCCGATGAAGAGCGCGTTTTTCGCCTGGAAGCGGCTCATGGCCTCGTCGAAGATCGCGACCTCGGGCTTGCCGGCCACGATCGGGAGCCGACCGACCGCACTGTGCACGGCGGCGACGAGGGTGCCGTTGCCGGGCGCGATGCCGCGGGCGACGGGGATCGTCCAGTCGGTGTTCGTCGCGACCCAGGGGATCTCGACGCCGTCTTCGTTCGGATGCAGGGCAAAGGCGGCTTCGGCGAGGTCCTTCCAGCCGAGTTCGGGCGTGAAGCCCTGGATCACGGCTGCGGGGTGGTCGTCGGCCGAGCGGGTGATCTCGAATCCACCCTTCTCGACCTCCTTCACGAGGCCGGCTCCTCCGATGACGAGGATGCGCGCGCCGGCGGGCACCTCCTGGGCGAGCAGCCGGACGGCGGCCTGCGGAGAGGTCACGATGTCCTCGGCGCGGGCGTGCAGCCCGAGCTCGGTGAGGTGGTCGGCGACGGTCTGGTCGGTGCGGGAGGCGTTGTTGGTGAGGTAGCCGACCCGCACGGTCTCCGCGGCCGTGTTCAGGCTTTCGATCGCGAACGGGATCGCGTGCGGTCCCTGGTACACGACGCCGTCGAGG
Organism: Cryobacterium sp. 10I5; assembly: GCF_035019865.1. NCBI lineage: Bacteria > Bacillati > Actinomycetota > Actinomycetes > Micrococcales > Microbacteriaceae > Cryobacterium > Cryobacterium sp. 10I5. Next base: position 2,479 of record NZ_JASJVI010000068.1, on the reverse strand, counting down.
TCAGCGAGCACCACGTCGACGCCGGTGAGCGGCGTCGCCGTGTCACTCATGCGTCGGCGCCTGAGCATCGGACTCCTCGTCGGTTCCCCTCGCCGGGTCCACTCCGGAGTCCGTCAGCACCACATCAATAACCTCGTCGGCGACCTCGATCTCGTCGACCTCGTCAGAATCATCGTCGTCGTCAGACTCGTCGGGCTCAGAAGTGGGCTCACCGGCGGACTCGTCACCGTCTTCGTCTTCGTCGTCGGAGTCATCGGAGTCATCGGAGTCATCAACGTCGAAGTACTCGTCGTCATCGTCCTCTTCGTCGATCTCGAGGATCTCGATGGTCTCGTCGATGTCGGCAGCGGATGCCTGCGCGGCGTCGGCACGGTCGGCGCGTTCGTTCCACTGCGCGGCCTCGTCGACACGGCCGAGTTCTTCGAGCACCTCGGCGTAGGCGGAGAACAGCTCGGCACTGTAGGAGAACGCGGTCTTCGGGTCGAGCTGCGGGATGTCGAGCTCGGCCAGTGCGGCTTCGGTTTCGCCGAGGTCGAGACGGGCACCAGACATCGCGATCGCGAGGGCGACCTGGACGCCGGCGGGCAGGGTCGAGCGGTCGACGGAACGGCCCAGCTCGAGGGCGCGGTCGGGGCGACCGACGCCGCGTTCGCTGTCGACCATGAGCGGCAGCTGCGAGTTGGACCCGGAGATACGGCGGTAGGTGCGCAGTTCGCGCAGCGCCAGGGCGAAGTCGCCCGTGGCGTACGCGGTGATCGCGAGGCTCTCCCGTACGACCGCGATGCGGCCGGCCCGGCGGGCGGCGCTCATCACGTGCCGGTGGGCAAGCTCGGGGTCCTCGTCGATGACGCGGGCCGCCATGGCGAGGTGGGCGCCGACGGCCTCGGCGTTGTCCTTGGTCAGGGTCTTGAGTTCGTTCCGCGCGAGACGGTCGAGGTCGGCCGACGAGATGTCGTCGGGGAGCTCGGGGTCGTCGTGGCGCGGGCGCACCGAACGCAGCTCGCGCTGCATCCGCTGCTCTTCGGTCATTTCCTCTTCGACGGCGCGGGCGTCACGGTCGCCGCGGGCGGGGGCGCCGTCGCGGGTCCAGAGCTTCTTGCCGGCGTCACCGCGCGGTGCTCCGGCGCGGGTCGCCGAACCGCCGCGCTGGGTCGCGTTAGCCCACGGCTTGCGGTCGCCGCCGGACTGCGGACGCTCGGTGCGCGGTGCGTCCTTGGACCACGGCTTGCGCTCACCGGTCTGGGGACGGTCGGAGTTGCCGCGGTACGCGGGACGGTCGCCGTCGCGCTGCGGACGGTCGGTGCGGGGCGCGTCCTTCGACCACGGCTTGCGCTCACCGGTCTGGGGACGATCAGAGTTGCCACGGTACGGGGCACGCTCGCCGGACTGCGGACGATCAGAGTTGCCACGGTACGGGGCACGCTCGCCGGACTGCGGACGATCGGAATTGCCGCGATAGGGAGGACGCTCACCGTCACGCTGCGGACGCTCGGAATTACCGCGGTAGGGAGGACGCTCACCGTCACGCTGCGGACGCTCGGAATTACCGCGGTACGGAGGACGCTCACCGTCACGCTGGGGACGATCGGAGTTGCCACGGTACGGGGCACGCTCGCCCGACTGCGGACGATCGGAATTACCACGGTAAGGAGCGCGGTCGCCCTGGGGACGCTCGGAGTTACCGCGGTACGGAGCACGCTCCCCCGACTGCGGACGATCGGAATTACCACGGTACGGAGCACGCTCGCCCTGAGGACGATCGGAATTGCCGCGATAGGGAGGACGCTCACCGTCACGCTGCGGACGCTCGGAATTGCCACGGTACGGGGCTCGCTCGCCACTCTGCGGGCGCTCGTTGTTGCCGCGGTACGGGGGACGATCGCCGTCGCGCTGAGGACGATCGCTGTTGGCACGGTACTGGGGACGATCGCCCTGCGGGCGCTCACTGTTCCCGCGGTACGGCGCACGCTCGCCGCTCTGCGGGCGGTCGGTGTTGCCACGATAAGCGGGACGGTCACCATACTGGGGGCGGTCGCCCTGGGGACGGTCATTGTTCCCGCGGTACGGTGCACGCTCGCTACCCTGCGAACGGTCATTGGTACCTCGGTAAGGGGGACGCTCGCCGTCACGCTGAGGGCGGTCGGAGTTGCCCTTATAAGGAGGACGCTCACCGTCGCGCTGGGGACGATCGGAGCGGCCCTGATAGCCGCCGGCGCCGTTATTGCCGCGAGCCCCGGGCGGGCGTCCGCCGTCGCGTGCGTCATTACCGTTAGTTCCTAAAGGGCTCACTGTGTCTCCTGTGTAATTGGTTGCCTCGAAGGCAGACTCGTCAAGCCTACGGCTTAACGCAAAATGGCCACCTGTTAGGTGGCCATTTTGTGTACTTCTGGTGTTTCTAAGTTAAGTCCGGCGGTGTCCTACTCTCCCACAGGGTCCCCCCTGCAGTACCATCGGCGCTGAGAGTCTTAGCTTCCGGGTT
>NZ_JASJVI010000067.1:0-20716 GCF_035019865.1 Cryobacterium sp. 10I5 | reverse complement strand
CCTGTTTCCGCAGCCCGCGCCCGCCGTTTCGGGTGCGGCCTGCGGAAACAGGCGCGGGCGCGAGCGGATGTCCGCCGACAGGCGGCCGAAGACGTCCCGATCTCGCCGAACGCGACCAGGACCGGCGATGGCCTTCGCCGGTGACTCCCGGCAGAATGGAGGCGAAATGAGCGATTCCCACGCCGACCCCGACACGCGAGCACAGGCATCCGCCGACGCGAATGCCGACGCAGCGGCAACCGCCGACACTGACGCGGCGGCGGCCGTGCGCGCGTTCATCGACGCTGTCCCGAACCCCACCCGGCGGCGGGACGCCGAAACCCTGCTCGAGCTGATGTCCCGCATCACCGGCGAGAAACCGCGGATGTGGTTCCGGTCCATCGTCGGGTACGGGCAGTACCACTACCAGTACGCGAGCGGGCGCGAGGGTGACGCGTGCGCGGCCGGTTTCTCGCCGCGGAAGGCCGCCACCACGATCTACCTCGCGAACGGCGTCGGCGCCTACACCGAGCAGCTCGAACGCCTCGGGAGCCACACCACCGGCGTCGGCTGCCTCTACATCAAGGATCTCGCCACGGTCGACCTGGCCATCCTCGAGGCGATCATCGCCGACTCGTTCCGCGTCCTCACCTCGGGCACCTACGGGCAACGCGCCCACGAGTCCACCGGAGAGAGCCCGGCCTAGGCGCGGGCCAAGGTCTTCACGAAGCCGAGAACGGCGGCCACGGTGACGTCCGGCTGCTGGGACTGGGGGTAGTGGCCAGCGTCGGCGACCATCACGACCGAGCCGTGGAGGGCATCCGCTACGAAACGTGCCTCGGCGGCCGGGTCCTTGAAGTCGGGGTCCTTGTCGCCCATGATGACGAGCGTGGGGGCGGTCACCTCGCTGAGCTTCGCCTCGGCGGGGTCGTGGGTGGTCTGCTGGGTGGTGAGCGAGAAGGCCTTGCCGTACGGCTTGCGCTTCAGGCTGGCGATGACCGTCGTGCGGTACTCCTCGAAGTCGGCGGGCTTGCGGCCGGCGTAGAGGGTGGGCATGTAGCTCTTCCACATCGGCGCGATCCAGAGCGGGGCCATCATCACGCGGAACAGCCCGCGGGTGAACACGTTCGTCGGCGGGTTCCGCACGAACGGGCCGACCAGAACCAAACCGTCGACCTGGTCGGGATGCTCGGCGGCGACGATGACGGCGGCCCCGGCGGCGAGGGAGTTGCCGACGATCACCGCCGGCCGGCCGAGCTGGGCGATCAGGGCCTGGATGTCGCCTGCGGTCTCGATATCGCCGTAGGCGGAGAAGGTTGTATCGCAGTCACCGTGCCCACGGAGGTCGGTGGTCGCCACCGAGTATCCGGCGGCGACGAGCGCCGGGGTCAGGAAGCGATAGGAGGACCGCAACTCACCCATACCGGGCACGAGCACGAGAAGCGGTCCGGCGCCCTGGAGGTCATAGGCGATGCGCCCCTCGGGGCGGGCGAGGTACTGGGTTGCTGCGGCCGAAGCGTCAGTTGAGGAGGTCATGCAGCTACTATGCATCCCCTTTTGGCTAGTGTCAATAGCCAAATCAAAAAGACGGATGCTGCACGCAGACCGGTCAGGCCAGCTCGCCTCCGCGCCGGGTTGGCTATTGACACTAGCCAGAAAGAAGGTCATCCTTAGCCCCATGGAAACAGCATCAGCGCGGGTTCGAGGGCCCGTCGCCGCCGAGGTCGGCGTCCCGGCCGGCGCCCGGATCAACACCGCGATCAGCACCCGCATCAGCGCCGCGGCCGGAGCGCCGACCTATGCCTAGGGTCGGGCTCACCCGCGACCGGGTTGCGGAAGAGGCGGCCGTGATGGCCGATGAAGTCGGCCTCAACTCGCTCACCCTCGCCGCACTGGCCGTGCGCCTCGGCGTTCGCCAGCCCTCGCTCTATAAGCACATCGACTCGATGGCCGGCCTCCACCGCGACATCGCCGTGCACGCGAAACGCGACATGGGCGAGGTGCTCGCGCGGGCATCCGTCGGTCGCTCCGGTGCCGACGCCATTTCGGCCATGTCACACGCCTACCGCCAGTGGGCGCTGCAGCACCCCGCCCGGTATGAGGCCGCCAACCGGATGCCCGCCCCGGGCGACCTCGAGGACGAAGCCGTGTCGCTCGCGATCGTTCAGCTGATCAGCGACGTGCTCACGGCGTACCACCTCGAGGGCGACGACGCCATCGACGCGATCCGCGCCTTCCGCTCCACCCTGCACGGGTTCATCTCGTTCGAAACCGGCGGGTCCTTCGCCATGAGCGCAGACATCAACCGGAGCTTCGAACGCCTGATCCACGGCTTCATCGTCGCCCTCACCCAGTGGACCGACACCACCACCCCGCAGCCGAGCCGGTAGAACGTCCTGCAAAACCGTCCCGTCGCCCGGCCCTGACGACGGGCTCGATGCCGCTACCGCGGTCGCCGCAATCGGATCGGACCCTTCGCCGTCGACGGGTCGACCACGACCCCTCCCTGCGTGATCTCCAGTTCGCCCCGGGCGACCATGCGGCGGGCGGCGCGTCGGGCCGGTTCCATGAGCTCGCGCCATTCCTCGACGCCGACCGCTTTCGCCGCCTCGGAGGGGCAGATCGTGGCATCCGTCGCCCGCGCACTGAGCAAGGTTGCGATGGTCTTTTCGAGCCGAAGGTCGGTCGCGGTGACACCGTGTCCTCGGCACGTGGCCGAGCAATATTTCACCGAATCCCAGTTGTTCGCCCACTTCGCGCGCCACTCGATGCGCCGGCCGCACGACGCGCACGTCTTATCCGCCCGGTCACCGGCGGCGTCGGAATCGGCCGGTTTTCGCTGTCGGTGCGCCATGCCTTCTATCCTGCTGGACCGAGGGTCTGGTGCGAGGCGCAAACGATCGAATGGAACGAGACAGGGACGAGAATAGGACCCTCATGAACATGGACCTGCCGCAGGAATGAACTACATCGGCGTCGACCTGGCCTGGGGCGAAGGCACGGCAACCAAAGCCGCCAACGAAACCGGCCTGGCCCTGATCGACGAGTCCGGAACCGTGCTCGACGCCGGATGGGCCCGCGGCATCGATGCCGTCGCCGCCTGGGTCATCACGCGCTCGGCTCCCGGGGACATGATCGCGATCGACGCGCCCCTCGTCGTCGCGAACGCCACCGGCATCCGTGAATGCGAACGCGAGGTCGCCCAGCGCTACAGCCAGTGGCAGGTCTACGCCAACCCCTCCAACCTCACCCTCCCCTGGCTCGGCGGTGTCACCCTCCGCATGCGCCTCGAGCAGGCCGGATTCGCCTACACCGACGGCAGCAGGCCACCACTCCCCGACGAGGTCCAGTTCTTCGAGTGCTACCCGTACACGACCCTGGTGGGCGCGTCCGAACTCGGCTACGACGTGGAGCGCCCGCGCTACAAGCGCTTCAACCCGGCGCTGCCGTCCCCCGCGGCCCGGCGCGATTTCCGTGCCGCCGAATGCGACGACCTCCTGCAGCGGATGCTGCGCCTCACCGGCATCCGCCCGGCTCTCGATCTCCGGTCTCACCCGACCACCGCGGCGCTGCTCGATGAACCGTCTCCCCTCAAAGACGCCGCATACAAGCACCGCGAGGACCTCCTCGACGCCACCCTCTGCGCGTGGACCGCGGCCCTCTGGGCCCAGTTCGGCAGCGAACGCTGCCAGGTCCTCGGGGCGACCGACTCCCCCGATGCCGAGGGGCGCGTGCCGGTCATCATCGCGCCCGCTCGCCCCGAGCAACGCCCTGGCGGTCGGGTGGCCCGGCCCAAGCGCTCGAGAGCCGGCGCCGAGGTGGACTAGCGCCCCCCTGCCAAGGATGCCGCGACTCGGCTTGCACCGCGCCCGCGCCGGTTTCGGCAGCCCGCGCCCGCTTGACCCGACGCCCGCGCCGGTTTCCGCAACCCGCGCCCGCCGTTTCGGGCGCGGCGTGCCGAAACGGGCGCGGGCGCCAGCGCGGCCCAGACCACGGCTGGCGGGAATCGTCAGAGGGCCCGGGCACCCAAGGCGATATCGAAGCCGGCGCCGTTGCGCGCCACGCCCACCAGGAGGATGCCGGCCCATTCCAGGGCGTGCGCCATCTGCAGCCCGCCCGCGTCGAGGGGCCTCATGCCCAGGCTCTCCAGGAACTCCGCGACCTTCGCCTTCGCCGCGGCGCTGTCGCCGGCGAACAGCAGGTCCACGGGCTTGTCCTCAGCGATGACGCCGCCGAAGATCGTGTTGAAGGCCTTCACGACGTCAGCGCCCTCGGGGGCGGCGGCGGCGATCTGCTCGGACACCGAGTGGCCCGGGGTCGTCACGACTCCCGTTCCATCTGCGTTGAACGGGTTCGTGATGTCCACGAGGATCTTGCCGGCCAGCGCCTCGCCGTAGTGCGTGACAACATCCACTGCGCCGGCGAACAGCACCGCCAGAATGACGATGTCACCCGCCGGTCGTGCGCCGAAGGTGCCGACAATCGCTCCGTTACCGATCTGCTCAGCGAGCGCCTGCGCCTGGGCGGCGTTGCGGCTCATGATCTCGACGGTGTGGCCGTTCCGGGCCGCCCGGGTGCCGATGGCGGTGGCCATGTTGCCCGAGCCGATGATGGTGATGGTTGTCATGGTGTCTCTTCCAATCGCCGTGCCGATGTTATGTACACCGATCTGCGTACCTAACCTACGGGGCGGATGCGCCGCGCGTCAAGCTATGCACACCGATCGGTACCATCTGGGCTACGCTGGGCGTATGACGGAGTTGGAGAAGGGTCCCCGCGGCCTGCGCAGCGGCCGGGGCGCGCGCGAGCGCCTCCTCAGCGCGTCGCAGCAGCTGTTCCCCGATCAGGGCATCAACTGCACCGGCGTGGACCAGATCTGCGCGGTGGCCGGGGTGTCCAAGCGCACGCTGTACCAGCACTTCGCCGGCAAGGATGAGCTGGTCGCCGAGTACCTGCGCCGCTTCGACCCCGACATCATGCCCGAGATCTTCGACAGCGCCGACCTCACCCCCCGCGAGCGCCTCCTCGCCGTCTTCGACATTCACCCGCCCCTGTGCCCGTTCATCGGGGCGGCCGTCGAAATCCAGGACCCGGGCAATCCCGCCCGCGTCCTCGCCCGCGACCACAAGAAGGCCTTTGCGGCGCGGCTCGCCGAAGCGGCCCGCGAAGCCGGCGCCCCCGACCCCGAGGGGCTCGGAGAGCAGCTGGCACTACTCCTGGACGGCGCCTCGGCCCGCGGCCGAGTCCTCGATGCCGACGCCTTCGCCACCGCCGCGGCCATCGCCGTTGTGCTCATCGACAACGCCCTCCCCACGGAAGTATGATGCCCCGCATCCTGTAATACCCCCTAGACTTCAGCCAACCGATTTGAACGGTTTCAGGGCCATCGTCATATAAGTCGAGGCCAAGTGTGGATTGAACCACGCGAGCAATTTTCCCCACAAGGAGCTCGCCGTGTTGGCCATCTGCACCAAGATCAAGTATCCGACCCAAGAGGCCGCAGCACACAGCCTCCGGGCAATCGTTGCGCGCTATGCCGGGCGCAAGCCCAAGGTTCCTGTCGCCGTCTACATCTGTGTGGTCTGCCATGCCTGGCATCTCACCTCGAAGATGCCGTCAGGAGCGACGCGAAAGTGGATCGTCGCCGTGCAATGAGGCGCCGCGCATAGCGACGCCCAGGATGGGGCGCTGCCAGCGAACTCGTGATTCCGCGTGTCTCGTCAATTCAGTTCTCACCAGCTGCCCACGGATGTCGGCCGCAGCCGATACAGTCGGCTCAGGTTCACGAGCGACAACTTTCAGTACCTGGCTGGTTGTCCGGCAACCCCGTCCATCGACAGGGGTGCCCCAGGGGAAGAACCGGCCCACCGGCATCCGCTGGCGGGCAAGTCGATGGAGGCACGGCCTCCGGGAGGGGCAACCATGCCTCAGCAGGAACACCCGACCGACAATGTGATCGATCTCGCCGCCCGCCGCGCCGACCGCGAGGCGAAACGCCCCGCTGCCCCGCGCTCGGGCTACGGCGAATGGAGGGCCGAGGTCCGGCGCGCTCGCGAGGCCGCTGCCTCCGAGGCCTATGCCGAGAGCCTGCGGGAGTCCGGCGGCATCCGCTCGGTCGGTCGAGGCCGGCACACCTGGCATGAGATCCCGCAGGAGCGTCGCACCGATTGGCAGCGCGTGCAGTGCGGTATCGCGCCGCGGGCTCTCGGCGATCTGCGGGTCGAGCCGCGCTGGAGCGAACACACGGACCTGGACTGGGTGCGCGTGGCGCTGGGATTCGAAGACAGCGGGTTCACTCCCACCGAGTACTTCCGGTTGCGGCAGGCCCTGCACGCCGAGCTCCTCGTGCCTGATGCAGCTCCGAAGCTCGGCACCGCGCGTCGACGGCGTCAGCTGAAAGCGACTCCAATGTTGCGGCCTCATCCGCTCGTCACGGTGGAGGCCACCCCGCGCAGCTCCGTTCGCGTTCTGATCGAGGCGAGCGACTGGGCGCCATGGCTCGGCCTGGTCCGCTCGGGCCTGACGCCGCGGGCCGCGGTCCGGCAGCTACTGGGCCCACCGCAGCCCTGACGCCGGAGGAGCTCTTCGGCGCCCGTTTTCACCCGACCTGAGAGAATGGAACCATCATGAGAACTCTCCTGAACGTCATCTGGTTCGTGCTCTCGGGCTTCTGGCTGTTCCTCGGCTACATGCTGGCCGCGCTCATCATGTTCGTGCTCATCATCACCATCCCCTGGGGAATCGCCGCCGCCCGCATCGGCGTCTACGCGCTCTGGCCGTTCGGCAAGACCGTCGTCTCCACGCCGAACGCGGGTCTCGGGTCCTTCCTCGGCAACGTGCTCTGGGTGGTGCTGGTCGGCTGGTGGATCGCCCTGACCCACCTCACCACCGGCATCGCCCTCTGCATCACGATCATTGGCATCCCGATGGGGATCGCCAACTTCAAGCTGATCCCGGTCGCGCTCCTGCCGCTCGGCAAAGAGATCGTCGACCTGCCGTAGGCGATCGTCGGGACTCGGGGCCGACATACCACCGGCGCCGAGCCACAAGTCATTCCACCGAGATGTCGATTAGCACCTTCCCGACGACTCCGCTCTCGACCAGGGCATCGGCGGCCGCCGTGTGCGCGTGGTCAGTTTGCGGTGCAGCGGCCGCCCCTTCTCCTCCCCACCGCGAGGGTGCGCCCCGATCACGAACATGCCGATAAGCTCAGCCTGTATCTAGGCTTGGGGGAGCGGATGTCGGCAGGCGGATCGGCATGGAGCGAAGCGACGCGGCAACTGGCGCTCTCAGAAGCGCACGCCCTCGCCGCTGAATCCTCGCGGGCCAAGGCCGCCAACTACTTCGCCGCCGCCGACAGCGAAAAACGCATCGCCCACGTTCTCGCCCCCCTCGCCGCGGCCGGATACCACTTCCTGCCCGATCGCCAGTGGCCCGGCAGCCGGCGCGCTCAGGTAGACATGGTCGTCGTCGGGCCGGGCGGCCTGTTCATCGTGGACACCAAGGCATGGAAGAACCCGATCATCGCCGCGGGCCGGGTGTTCCGCGGGCAAGCCGATGTCACCGACGAGTTCGACGGCCTCGCCGACCTCGCCTGGAAGACGGAAGCGGCTCTGGCCGAGATCGGCCTCGCCCCGGGCGAGGTGCGACCCGTGGTCGTTTTCGCCGGGCACAAGGGCGTCAACGCATCGGTCGGCGGAGTCGAGATTGTCGGTGAAGGTGACATTGTGCGCCACATCGCCCGCCGCGGGCAGCGACTCACCGCGTCCGCTGTCGAGCAGGTGTTGGCCGCCGCGATCACTTACTTCCCATTGATCGGCGCGCCGGCACCGGTCGATGTGACCCTGCCCGAACCGATCATCGGCCCGGAACCAGCTCTTGATCTGGACCATCTCCCGAGCGAGAGCGACATCGAGGCCGCGATCCTCGAGGGCCTCCTTGCCCCTCCGATCGAGGAATGGATGACGTTCCTGCATCCCGACCAGGCCAAGTTGGTGCGCCGCAGTTTCAACGGGCCCTCTCGCATCCGTGGGGCTGCCGGCACCGGCAAGACCGTTGTGGGGCTGCACCGTGCCGCGTACCTGGCACGGTCGCAAGCGAACGCCCGCGTGCTCGTGACCACGTTCGTGCGCACGCTGCCCGATGTGTTGTGCAACCTGCTCGGCCGCATGGCCCCGGATGTCGCGGGTCGCGTGGAGTTCAGCGGCGTGCACCAATTCGCCCGCAAGGTGCTCGCCGAGCGTGGCATCGACGTGCGCGTCAACCGCAAGCTGGCCGGTCAGTCATTCGACGAGGCCTGGAAGCAGACCTGTGGCCCGCTGACGAAAATCGACACGAACTCCCGTTACTGGCGGGAGGAGCTCGACAATGTGATCAAGGGCCGCGGTCTCACCACCTTCGACGAGTACGCCGACTGTGCCCGCATCGGCCGGCGCCGCCGCCTCACGCTCGACCAGCGCCGCTCGGTCTGGGCGCTCTACCAGTGTTACGAATCGCTGCTGCGCACTCGCGAAGTGCACGACGACGCTGACCTGATCCTTCTCGCCGAAGCGGCTCTGCGCGCCAAGCCAATGGTCGGGTACACAGCCGTCATTGTCGACGAGGCGCAGGACCTGTCGTGCGCCATGATCCGCATGCTCGCCTCCGTGGCCGGTGACGGCGCGGATGCCTTCACCCTGATCGGCGACGGCCAACAGACCATCTACCCCGGCGGCTATACCCTCGCCGAGGCCGGCCTCTCTGTCGCCGGCCGCGGAGTCGTCATGGACGTGAACTACCGCAACACTGCCGAGATCCTAGCCCTGGCGGTCCGCGTCGTCGACGGTGCCAGCTACGTCGACATCGAAGGCACCGCAGCCAGCGCCGCCGCGATCACATCGCCGCGACACGGCGAACGTCCCCTCTTCGACCGGGCGCGCACCCGAACCGAGCACGACGGCAAACTGGTGCAGCATGTCCGCCGGGCCACGCAGAGCGTGAGTGTGGGCTGGGGTGACGTGGGGGTGCTCTGCTTCACCACTCGACAGGTGAGTGACACTTTGACGCTGCTGCGCACCGCGGGAATTCCCGTTGTCGAACTCACGAAATATGACGGTAGCCAGACGGATGCCGTGAAGGTCGGCACGATCAAGCGCGCCAAGGGGCTCGAGTTCAAGCAGGTGCTGCTGCCTTGGATTGCCGAACGCCTGATGTTCCCCGGCGTCATCGGAGCTGGATGGACCGATTCGCAGATCGAACGCGACGAGCGCGACCGCCGCGAATTGTTCGTGGGTATCACCCGAGCTCGCGACGGCGTGTGGGTCGGCTGCATCGCGGCGCAGGGCTCAAGTCACTGCAGTTCGCTACGTTAAGGGCACCGCGTTCGCTCTAGCCACTGGGGTTGCTGCAGTTGCGAAGTACTCGTAGAGACTTGACTCGATGGGGCTCGCGAGGCCAAGAGTCATCGAGACGACATCAAACCCATCCCCGTTTTCACCGGCCATCTTCGTCTGGCGAGCATCTTGAGACAGCGCCTTGCCGAGATAGTAGAAGTCAGTTCCTTCAGCATCGTCCTTCTTAGCGAACACATGCAGTGGCAGGCGATTCTCCACAATGGCCTCTACTTCGCTACTCAAGAGCGTTCGCCGGCTTCTCGTGTACCAGGTCAAAGTTGACGGGTTGAGGAAGGCATCCTCATATCTTGTGCTTTCGGACACTTCCGAACCTTTGTGGTAGGTGACGAAGATTGGGCAACTGTTCGAAAAGTAGTCGACCTTGTATCCGTAGATGGTGCTCTGTTGGTTCGACTTCCAGTTGAGCAAACGGCAGACGTCCTTGCGTGAGTATCGTTGACCCACTTGAAGTTGACCGGTCCACCTGTATTGATGGCGAGCAACATACAGTCCCGTTTCGACCACGTCGCGCACGTGGTTACTAAAGGTCGAGTCCTCAGCCCATGCCGCTGCAAATCCCTCGCCCAGTGCGTAGGATTCGGCTTCAAGTGAAACCACCGGCGCCGCGCCATACTTGGCAGCTTCTGCCTCGGTGAAGAATGTCAGGCTAAGAACGCCGATAACTGAATCGAGCGTCGCGCGATCGCAGGAGAGCTCGCTCGCCTCGAGCCGGTCCCGATACGACTCAACCGTCACCGTTTCGGAACTCGATAGGAGCATGTTGAGGAGTATGAGCTCATGCGGCCGCTTGCCGTTCAGAAGTTCGCCTGACAGAAACGTCAGAACAGCATCCTCGAATTCATTCGCATGGACGTCGAGGGCCTTCACGCTATTCAGAAACCTCCAGTAGTTCTTCTGCTTCGTCGCGATAACGGTGGGATCGACGGTGTCGAAACGTGCATAGTCGATCAGAAGCGGCGAACGCCCCAGCCGGTTCTTGAGCTCGACGAAGGACTTCTTGAGGTTCGACATGCTGTCGAGAGACGTCGTCGCAAGCGACGCGAAAATCTTCTCCCTCGAAATCGCATCAAAATTTACACTCGAGAGCCCAGCAATTGCTCCCGCTTCTTGTGCGTCAATGATCTTTTTGCGAATTGAGTCTTTGTTGAGGGTGCTGTCGCCAAAGAGAGCGATAGGGATCAAGTAGTTGTTGTCGTAGTTGCCGATGAAGTCGATGACCACGAGGTGGTCTTTGCCTGCGGCCTTTCGCAAGCCACGACCCAGCTGCTGGGTGAAAACGATGCTCGAAAGCGTCTGCCGGAGCATCACGACCTGGTTCACCGCAGGAATATCGATTCCTTCGTTGAAGATATCCACAGTCGCGATGTAGTCGAGGTCCCCGCGCTCGAGCATTTGAACGGCCGACTCGCGTTCATCGACGGAGTTCCTCCCGCTCAATGCGCGTGTTCGGAGGCGCTCTCCATGAACGGTCCGCTGGTTCAGAATCATAGAAAGCTCAGCGGCTTCGGAATTCTTACTACAGAAGATCAGCCCTCGCACGGGCACACCAACGTGTCCGTACCTTTCGATCGTGGACACGAGATGATCAACGCGTTCGGTCGCAACCAATCGCGTGAGATCCGCGACCTGGTCGATGACTTCGCCATCCGCCTTCACATAGTCCGTCACGCCGTAATAGTGAAACGGCGCCAGCATGTCGGCCTCAAGTGCTTTCTGGAGACGGATTTCGTAAGGGACATTGAAGTCAAAAAGTTCGAACACGTTGAAATCGTCCGTGCGCTCGGGGGTAGCGGTCATCCCAAGTAGGAAGTCAGGCTCGAGATAGTCAATGAGGCTGCGGTAGCTGGCGGCGCCTGCGCGATGGACCTCATCGATCAGGACGTAGTCAAATTCGTTGGGCCGGATTGCGCGAAGATTCTCCGGACGAGACAGCGACTGGATCGAGGCGAAAACGTAGCGACGATCGAGCTCTCTGTTCGATCCGACAAACTTGCCGAAGTCACTTTCAGGCGCGTTGAGGACGCGTTTGAACTCTTCGATCGCCCGGTCAAGAATCTGCTCCCGGTGCACGACGAACAACATACGTTTGGGCGCGTAAGCGCGCACGTCAAGGGCAGAGAGAATCGTCTTCCCCGTGCCTGTTGCGGAGATAACAACCGCCCGGTGCTCCCCCGCATCTCGCAAGGCCTGAATCTCAGCGAGCGCTTCTACCTGCATCGAGTTTGGAAGAACGATTCCCCTCAGCGGCATCTCACCAGACTGCTCTGGTGACGAGCCCAGTTGGACGGGCCGTGAAGGTAGTGGAATCCATGTCAGGGCATATTCATCGATCCAGCTCCGCGTCAAGGTAACCGAGACATCCATGTGTGCCTGCACGGCCGACTTTAGCTGGTGCACGATATCCCCACCGGGAAGCGCGGAAAAACGCAGGTTCCACTCGTGGTTCTTCAATAAGGCCGAAGGGGTCAAGTTGGAGCTGCCGACGATGGCAGTCGTGCTCGCTTCCTGCTCGAAGATGTAACCCTTCGCATGGAAACCAGCAGAGGAATCTGGGTGGATTAGGACGTCAATTCCGTCGAGATTCAGCAGCTCACGGAACGCCGCCGGTGAATTGAACCCAAGATAGGTCGAGGTAATGATCGTGCCAGTTCCTCGATAGTCGATGAGGGCCTGTTTGAGCAACGCGATTGCCCCCGGTGAAACAAATGCCACGGAGAAGACGAAACTGTTCGACCGTTTGAGCTCGTCAAGGATCGCCTTGAGCATCGTCTGACCACTGGAGTTTGAAATGAGAGTCGGGTTAAAGACCTGATCAGCTTTTACCAGAGAGTCCAGAAAGCCGAAGTTGTTGTCCAGCGTGAGTTGACTGCGGGTCTCGATCACGCCCGGAAATCCCTCATTACGCGTTCGACTGCAGGAATATCCGCAGGGGCCCACTCGAGCTGATCGAGCTCTGCGGCAGGGACCCAACGGATTTCCGAGTGTTCTGTCAGATGCGGCTCTCCAGCGACAAGCGAGCAGTAATAGGTGGTGAGGATGACGATGCCGAAGTCGTACTCGTGCTCAGTAGTTTCAACGTGCTGGCCGATCTCTGCAGAGCAGAGCAGTTCCTCTTCCAGTTCTCGAATGAGCGCCTGCTCTGGTAATTCGTTCGGCTCGATCTTCCCTCCGGGGAACTCCCAGAGACCGGGCAGCGACATTGTCGAGCTACGTTGTGCCGCAAGGATTGTCTGGCCCCTTGTAATGACGGCTCCCACGACATTGATTCGCTTCTTCAACTGTGCACCCCGCTACTTGGCCGTCGATCTGAATTTCCAGCTTAGCCAGCCGAGAGTGTGCGCCGCTCGGGTGGTGGATTCGATCTCAGGAAGCCGACGTCTCGGGTCGCTGGACCGCAATTCCTCATTCGATGTTGAGGGTGTCGGCAACCTGCTGGAAGGCATCTACTTGATCAGCGGCCCGAGCAGCGCGTATGGCGGGGTCTTTGTGCCAGAGCGCCTGGCGACCCGGGTGATAGGTCTCAATAACAGTTAGCCGGCGATCGCGCACGAGACGTGGAGCTCGCTTCTGCACTCGGCGCCACGAATCGCGTGCGCTGCCGCCTTGCAGAAGCACCACTTTAAGCTGAGGTGCCAGACGAATCACCTCGAGGATCGGATCGACTCCTAACTCAAGTTCAGCCGCGGTCGGGGCCCTGTTGATGTACCACGGGTAGGCATTCCACGGGAGGATGTCGTACGAGCCCAGGCCGACAGCGGTAAGCAAATTGCCCTGATGTTCAGCGCTTGGGTCATCATTTTCAAGGCAAAGGAATCCGCTGCCGACGACATCCTGCGTTCGGGGGCCGGGGTCGCGGAGCAACGTGAGCACTCGGGCCTCAACACCACCATGAATCGGTGCCACATACGGCAACCAGTTGGGCTCCCGAATGCTGTCAATGTATTCGTTGATCGGCGCGATGTGCGACGCGTACCGCATGTCCCATTGGGAAGCGCGGAAGGCGGCATCCGCCATGCGTCGGGTCATACTTCGAATTCAGTGACGGTCGGGAACACTGCTTCGCAGCGATGTCTACCCATTGAGGTAGCCGGCGGCGTCGGCCTCCGCGCACATTGGAGCGCTGGCACCCGCGGCCACGGCATTCGAACACGTCGCAATGAGCGAGTAGTAGATATCCGAGCCGGTGAGGCTGGTCCCTCCTAGAGCCTTCGGGTTGGCACGCAGTGCTGAAGCCCATTCGTCCATAGTCGAGCATGCAGTTGAGGTGGCAATGAATTCCGCGTCGTTCGTTTGGGAGAGGGGTACGCGAGCGGCATTACTCATCGCGGTGTTGCACGCCGAACCCACCACAACTGTTTTGAAAGATGGTGTCCCGGTCCTAGCAAGAGCAGCCCCTCCATCTCCGTCAGGCACACTCGAACTTGTCGTCTCGGGCGAATTTGCAGATTCCGACGCAATCGAGGTCGAGTTTGTTGCACAACCGGTCATCGCAATGGCGACGATTAAGCCGAGTACAACGAGGTGGTGTTTCATCCATTCAGATTATTCCGAGGGGCCCTCGTGGTACCGCCGAACTCGACCCCCAGTTCAGGCGCTAGCTAATTGTTCGGTTCGGCGACCAATCCCCATAACCGTTCTGACGGTTGCCTTGGTTGCCGTGATGACAATATCTGCAATCGCGGCACCCCGGAAGGCCTTGGGCTCGGTCTAACAGGCTGCCTTCACGAGCTCGAGGGGGACAGCCTATTCCGCGTCCTCGACCGTTCCGACGCAGTACTCCGCCCGGTTCACCGCGCTCGTCGACGCCACCCTGGCCGTCCACGGGCGGGCCGTGATCCTGGACGTGCACTCCTACCCCGAGCAGGAACTGCCCTACGAACTGCACGGCGGCGGCTTTCGCGCACCGCTCTGCGTCGGATAGGACCCGTTCCACGCATCCGCCGCCCTGCTCGACGCTGTTGCCGAAAGCTTCTCCGCCCTCGAGACGCGGTCGAACACGCCCTTCGCCGGCGCCTACGTGCCGCTCAAGCAGTACCAGATGGATGCGCGGGTCAGCTCGGTCATGCTCGAGATCCGCCGAGACGTGTACCTGACCGAGGCCACGCTGGAGGTGAAACCGGCGGGCTTTTACTCTCTGCGGGAGTCGCTTTCAGGCTCTGGTGGACCGGCTGCTCACCGACCCGATGTCGTCTAGCTAGCCCCGCACGTCTTGTTGCCGAACCCCACGAGATCGACAAGCTGACAAGCGCTCGGTTCCCACTACCTTGCAGATCGGAAACGGCCGGTACGAAGTTGTGTAACTAAGCAAAACGAACGTGCTCGGACACGTTGTCGCGGAGCCGGTCGAGTTGCCAGCCGACGCCCTCGTCGATTCCGGGCAGGCCCTGCACGAGTGCCGCGGCCAATTCCGCGGACCCGACGACGAAGGTGGGCACCGGACCACCGCCGAGTCGCTGCGGCCGGGAATTGACCAAGACGGCCTCGGGGTAGACGAGCAGCAGGATCGAAACGCCGCCAATGCCGAAAGCCCTGGCTACGGCGGTCAGGCGCGGGCGCAGCGAATCCAGAACCTCCGGAACCATCCGGCCATGCTGCACCAGCGAGTCGAACTCGACGGTTACGGGTCCCCGAGCCGTCATCGACTCGATCAGGATCAGACCCTGTGGTCCGACAACCAGGTGATTGATTCTCGTGTTACCGGCACCGACCTCGAGATCGTGCCAGACGGAGAACTGCGGGCCGAGCTTGGCTAGCGCACGCGCCGTGTCCTCCTGCGCAATCGCCTCGTCCAACCAACGACGGATATCAGGCGTCGCCGCACGGACGGCCTCCTGCGAAAACGGCGCAGTAAGCAATGTCTGGGCGTTTGCCGGCCTCATTCGGAGGCGGGCGTCGAAGGCCAGCCGCGCCGATTCGTAGGCGGTCTGCGCGGCCGCGTATGCCGTCGCCTTCTCCTTTGTGAATCTGATCAACTCCCGGCGGTAGGGATCTCGGAGCATCCTGAGAAACGAGATTGGCACGGAACTGATCGCGCCCGCCGTGGCAGCAAAGCCGGCCCCAAGCGCGATCGGCCCGACGAACACTCCCGGTTCGGTCACGAGGAGTCCCTGTCGCCAGCAATAGAAGGCTGTGGCACCTCCACCCACTGCGGCGAAGGAGAGGGTCATCCTCCAAGAAAGTCGAGCCCAACGGCCAAGGAACATCCCGCGCGCCTTGCGCACCGGAACCCAGGGTGCCGGCATCGCTGGAGACGTTGGGTACATTAGCCAGGAACGCAGCAGGTCAAGGTATCTCAGTCGGGAGCTTCCGCCGGCGTGGCCGTGAACGTCCGCACGCCGCACTCGAGGAGGAACGTTGGTTCTCGGCGTGGGAGTAGGTGACGGCGGCGTGTGCGCGGCCGGTCGCGCATGGTGCATTGACGCGTCGCCGCGAGCAGTGCCGGTGCCGAGAGTTCGGTCGTAGGCCTGGCGCCGGTCGGGCGTCCCAAGTACGGCCCAGGCTTCCTGGACCTTCCGGAAGCGTTCGGCAGAGCCACCGGTATCCGGATGGCTGGACCGCTGCATCCGTCGGTAAGCGCGCTTCAACTCGCGCGCAGTCACAGTCGCCGGCACGCCGAAAACGCCGTAAAGGTTGTCCTCAGAGACGCTCATCTGCGCATCTGCCTGGCAGAGGCTGCCCGCGCGGCGGCGGTCTGTCTCGCTTCATGTTTCAGCAGCACAGCGAGTTCAGTCGCCCAGATGCCACGTGTACGAACCGTCGTCCCAGTTCATAGTCGCTGAGAAGCGGTAACCGCTTGCGCTCCCGTCAGCATTCTCCACGTTGACTGCGATGCAGGTGAAGGTCGTCGTGATCGCAGTGAGATCGTCCGTTGATCCTCCGCCCAATGGCGTACACGACGACCTGGTAATTGGGCCTTGAAGTACGCCGTCGGTGACCCTCTTTTGAGCGTCGGCCGTGATTGACGTCTCGATCCCTGCAACGCTGGTCTTTCGAAGAGCCCGCTTGGCGTCATCAGCAGCTTTCTTCGCAGCTGCCGCAGCCGCAACTCTCTTCGATTCAGCGTCTGCATCGGCCTGTGCTTGCTTCGCCGCGACTTCCTGGGCGACGACTTCATTGTTGTGCGCAACGCTGAGAGCAATTGCGGTTGCTCCGCCGCCGAGGACCACCAAGGCCGCAAGAGCGATCGCGACTATCTTGATGGTTCGAGAGCGCCCTGCACGCGAGTGATCGAAGGGTCTTCCACAGTTTGGACAGAACGCACCATTGGTCTGAGATTGAACGCTGCATCGGGAACAGACTTTCGTCGTCACGGCATCTTTCGGCTGTTCCGGAGGCTCATCGTGCGGAAGATCAGTAAGTTCAGGGTCCGAGTCGACATCCTCGACCCGGCTATCTGGGCCTATCTCATCCCTATTGGGTTCGAATTCAGGTTGTTCTCGTGGCCCGCTCTGGTCTTCCATATTGCCAGCCTAGGGTGGCCTTTCGGCGTCAAAGATGTTCCTGGTCTGGCTCTTTGTCCCCAGTTCGGGCTATTGGCCGTGGCGGGGTTTCAGCCCATCGCCTCCCGTCCCCGCTCGCTCACGTTGATTTCAGGATCACCCAGAACGGCGGCGACTAATTCCTGGTAACCGCCCGGACACCCGAACTCGCGCCCGTCTTCGATCTCCTCAAGCGGATGCCGAAGATCTGCCCGGGGAGGATGGTCGCACTGGCGACGCAGCGGTACGACTCGTACGATCGCCCGCCAGCTGGTGGCGGCATCCAATCGACGCATGTGGCAGCACTCGACCCCACTGCGGGGGGAAATTTGACCATACAAGCCAGCCACATTCCGCCGGTCTTCTTTGACCTGATAGGCATGAATCGTGTACCGAACCTCAGCCGTTGAGCCGGTCAAGAACGGTCCACCTATTCGCAAGGAGACCCCGTGACCGCGCCTGAAGCCGGATGGTACAACGACCCCAACGACACCCAGCAATTGCGATGGTGGAACGGTGTCAGCTGGTCAGACCAACGTCGCGACCGGATGCCGGCCCCCGTTCCCCAGCCCGCTCCGGCAGAGGCACCAGCCCCGCCCATTGTGTACGCACCGGCGCCATACGTGCCGATGGCCAACCACGGCCAGGGTGGCGGTACCCAGTTTCAATCACAGCCGAATCGTAAGGAGAGAGATCGCATCGTGCGGCGAACCAATTCGTTCGCGTATACGGGCGCACTCCTTTCCATTCTCGGCTTCCTTATCAACCCGTTCGGCATCCTCAGCGTCCTCGGAATCGTGTTCTCCTCGATCGGTCTTGCGCGAGCGAACGAATTGAGCGGTTCCAATCGGATCACGGGCCGGGGTACGGCGATCCTCGGTCTTGTCGTGGGCATTGTCGGGATCACTTTTTTCGCCTACCGTTTGCTCGGCTAGGCACCGGCTTCCAAGAAAACCCAGGCGCCGTGAGGTGTCGTAGATCGACCTTCGCGACGCTTGCGAACATCGATGTGCGACACCTCACCAGCGTGGAGCAGCGAGAGAACGAGTTGCCGGGGCGCAAGGCGGCCGACAGGCCAGCGGTGTCGGCGGCGGTGTCAGACCCACCCCCTACAATCGGGGGCAGCGCTTCGACGTGATCCGGCGACTGTCTGGGTCACCGTGACATGTCGCCGCACGAAGGGGAATCCGTGGACCAGATTGACTCTGAGACCGAGACCGACGGCGTTGCTACGGCCGTGAACGCAGGCGCCCCGGCCGCAGCAGCCGCGGCATCCGCCCGCATCGGGATCAGCTCGGTGCCGTTCCTCTCCTACGCGATGGCGCACTGCCGGGTTCCGGTCGTCGACGAGATCGTGATCGAGAACCTCGGCGGCGAGCAGCGCGCGGCGACCCTCGAGGTCGAGGTCACCAGCGCCGCCGGGTCGCTCGGCGCCCCGCGGGTCGTCATCGTCGACCTCGGCGCGGGGCAGAGCACCACCCTCCGCACCGTCGAGCTCGTGCTCGACCCGGCGCTGATGCTCGCCGTGGAGGAGCAGCGGCCGGGCTCGATCCGCGCGACTCTGCGCGACGCCGCCGGCCGCCTGCTCGCCGAGACGAGCGCGGCCGTGCAGATCCTCGCGTCCAGCCAGTGGATCGCCACTCCCCTGCACCTCGGCCTCGAACTCCTCGCCGCCCACGTGCAGCCCAACGCCGCCGCCATCGCGCCGCTCCTCGTCGAGGCGAGCGACCTACTGCAGCACCGCACCGGCGACTCCGCGCTCAGCGGGTACCAGTCCGAGAGCCCCGAGCGGGTCGACGCCGTGGTTGAGGCGATCTATGACGCGATGCGTGCCCGGGACATCCGCTACGCGATGCCGCCGGCGAGCTGGGGCACGACCGGGCAGAAGGTGCGCACGCCCGCCGAGGTGCTCGAGGGCCAGCTCGGCACCTGCCTCGACACCACCGTCACCCTCGCCGCCGCCCTCGAACAGGCCGGCCTCAACTCCACGCTCTGGCTGCTCGAGGGGCACATCTTCCTCGGCTACTGGCGCGTCGACTCGGCGCTCGGCGCCGTCGCCCACACGGATGTCGCCGACATCGTGAACCTCGTCGACCTCGGGTCGATCGGGCTGGTCGAAACGACGGGTGTCACGGGCGGGTCGTCGTCGATGCCGTTCGCCGAGGCGCGGCGGAGCCCGCACACGCAGTACCTCGCGGCGGGACTGGAGAAGTTCCTGGGCGAGACCGACGTGCGCACCGCGCGGCAGTCGCGGATCTGGCCGCTGCCGAGCCGCTCGGTCGGGCCCGACGGCGCGGTCACCGTGACGGTGTACCAGGCGGGGGCCGGGCCGGTCATCGCTCCGTACTACGCGCGGGACGGGTCGGCTTTGTCTTCGGCCGCTCCCGAGGCGGCCCCGGTGCCGCCGCGGGTCACCCAGTGGAAGAACGCGCTGCTCGACCTGAGCCTGCGCAACAAGCTGATCAACTACACCGACCGGTCCGGCTACCCGCTCTTCGTGCCCGGGCCGGCCGTCGCCCGCCTCGAGGACGCCATCAACGCCGGCACCCCGATCACCCTCGTGCCCGCCGACGCGGTGCCGAACGTGGACCGAGCCCGGGGCATCCGCTTCGGGAAGGACCTGCCCGAGCAGACCCGCGAGCTGATGCTCGCCGACAAGAAGGGCGCGTTCGTGGACATCACGGAGGCGTCGTACACGAGCAAGCTGCGCTACCTCGCCAACAAGGCCCGCACCATCGTGGAAGAGACCGGCGCCAACAACCTCTACCTCACGTTCGGGATGCTGCACTGGCGGTTCAACGACCGGGAGTTGCGGTCGCCGCTCGTGCTGATCCCGGTGAACATGACGAGCGCGAGCCGCGGCAGCTCGTACCGGCTGACGATCGACGAGGCCGGGGCGTCCACGCCGAACTACTGCCTGCTCGAGAAGCTGCGGGCGAGCTTCGGGCTCGAGATCGCCGGGCTCGCAACCCCCGGGGAGGACGCCTCGGGCATCGACCTGGCAGGCGCATTCACCGCGGTGCGCGAGGCGATCGCGGAGGCCGGGCTGCCGTTCCGGGTCGAGGAGACCGTGGAGCTCTCCATTCTGCAGTTCGCGAAGTTCCGGCTCTGGAAGGACCTCGACGAGAACTGGGAGGCCCTGTCGCAGAACAGTCTCGTCGCGCACCTGATCAACACGCCGCTGGATGCCTATGCCGACCCGGTCGCCGCGGCCGGCGCCGGGGGCGGTGGGGCATGGAGCCTGGCGCAGCCGGCCGCGTCCCCGTTCCCTGCGTCGCCTGCGGGCTCCGGCGCGCCTGCGGGGTCGACCGCACGTGCCGCATCCGCCAGCTCACCCGGGCCCGGCGGCAGGCCCGTCTCGCCCGTCGACCTCGATGCGCTCGGCGGCTCGGTGCCGGTGCCGGCGGACTCTTCCCAGCTCGAGGCCGTCGCCGAGGCCACGGCCGGCCGCACCTTCGTGCTCGAAGGCCCGCCCGGAACGGGCAAGTCGCAGACCATCACCAACCTGCTCGCCCGCGCCCTCGCCGACGGCAAACGGGTGCTGTTCGTCGCCGAGAAGCGCGCCGCCCTCGACGTCGTGAAGAAGCGCCTCGAGAGCGTCGGACTTGGCGACTTCTCCCTCGACCTGCACGACAAGGCCGCCCGCCCCGCCGCGGTGCGCGCGCAGATCAAGGCGGCACTCGAGCTGCGCATTGTCCCCGACCTGCCCGCCCTCGCCGCGAACCGCGAGGCCGCGGCCGCCAGCCGCGGCACCCTCGCCCGCTACGCCGACCGGCTGCACGAGTCCAACGCGGCCGGCCTGTCGCTCTACTCCGCCCGCACCCACGCCCTCGCGGCGGATGCCTCGGTCGAGCCGCTCCCCATCCC
>NZ_JASJVI010000066.1:0-20758 GCF_035019865.1 Cryobacterium sp. 10I5 | reverse complement strand
AACGAACCCGAGAAAGCAGGAACGAACTCAATGACCGCCTAGAGAATATGACTCATACAGGTTGACATCTTCCGCTGAGCCTAGGCCGGATGTCGTGGCGTGTGGGTTTTCAGCCGTCGTGAGGCAACAACTGCGGTTAACCGCAGGAGGCAGCACCGGCCGCCCTCCTTCGTAGACCTCGGTGAGCGGGCGACGCTCGTGCGGGATTAATGGCGTAAAGAAATCGGTTGAATGCACGTGGAAGCGGAGGGCGAGGGCAAAGGCAATCCGGTGGCAGTAGAACTTCCGAAAGATCCGACAACGGAATGGATGTTTTCTTTGCGCTTCCCGGAATCGAGAACTGCGCTGCTGCAGAGCAGTCAACGCGCAGCAGCTCATTTTAAAGAGAAATGTGGAACGAATCGCTGCCGGCCCCTTGGCATGGCTGGTCGGGCTATTGTGTGCGCATGTTTGGTTTGACGTTGGAGAAGTTGTTGCTGGTTGGGGTGGTGGCAGTTTTTTTGGTGGGCCCGGAAAAGCTTCCGCATTACGCGGCCATGTTGGGCCGCGTAGTGCGGCAGCTGCGGGTGTTAGCGTCCGGGGCATCGGATCGGCTACGGGATGAGATGGGCCCTGACTTCGATGACGTCGACTGGAAGAAGTACGATCCCCGCAAGTATGACCCCCGCCGGATCATCCGTGAGGCACTCCTGGACAGTGACGATGCGCCGCCACACAGCCCCAGCCAGGTGCAGCCCCCCACCGACGATCCGCTCGCTTCGCCAACGGGAGCGGAAGATGTCGTCCAGCAGGAACCCGTGATCACACCGCCAGCGACCGAACCCTCAGGACCCGACATTTCCGGGACAAGCGACGCTCGTTGAGCGCAGGCCGCCGCGTCAGGCGGTGAGCCCTTCCTCGAGGTTTTGGGCACGTTTGGCGATGCGACGATCGTGAAGGGCGGCGATGCCGTACGCGGTGAAGTAGAGCAGGACCATGGGGATGGCGAGCAGGAACATGGAGATGACATCGGCGGCCGGGGTCGCAATGGCAGTGAACAAGATGATGATGAGCGTTGCGATTCGCCAGGACTTGATGATGGACTGGGCGCTGATCACGCCAGCGAAATTCAGCAGTACCAGGAACACTGGGAGCACGAAAGCGATCCCGATAGCGACGACGAGTTTGAGGACGAAGTCGAAGTAGTTTTGGGCGTTGATGAAAGCCGCGTCTTGGGTGGGTGCGAATCCGGTCATGAGTTCCACGACGTGGGGAAGGACATACCATCCCGCCGCGCAGCCAGCCAGAAACAGGGGAATGGCGGTGAAGAAGAAGGCGAACGTGTACCGCTTTTCTGTGCGAGTGAGGCCGGGCATCAGGAACGCGAAGGTTTGGTAGAGCCAGACTGGGCTGGACACGATCAGGCCCACGTAGACCGATATTTTCAGCTTCAGGTCGAAAGCGGAGGTGATATCGGGGTAGTTGATTTGAGCGTTTCGGTGTTGGGCGTGCACGATGGCATCGATCGGTTCCCGGAGCGCGCCCCAGACGAAGCCGGAGAGTAACCAGCCCACGATGGCGCCGAGCAGAATCCCGGCCGCTGCGAGGAACAGGCGTTTACGTAGTTCCAGAAGATGCTGGCCCAAAGTCATCCGCCCCGCGGGGGCGGGCCGAGACCGGGCGCCCAGGACCACGACGGTTACGGCATCGAAGACGGCCCAGTGGCGCCCGTCTGCTTGGCGGGCTCAATGCGCGGCTCAGGAGTGACAGCTGACGAAACGGGTTTGTCGTCTTCTGGTTCCGTTCTGATTTCGCTTTTGAGAATCTTCATCGACTGACCCAAGCTCCGGGCAAGCCCGGGAAGTTTGGGTGCGCCAAAGAGCAGCAAAATGATCACCAGAATGATCAGGAAATGCCATCCAGTCAAATTGCCCAGCATTATGTGGTGTCCTCCCTGTGACAAAAAATGAGTGAACGCATCGTATACCCCGACATCGACCGGCCCCGGGCAACCGAATAAATTCTCCCGCGAACGTCAGGCTGGGACCATGGTGGGTTGCAGCCGGTGCTGGGCCGACCGGCCGAGAGGGCCGCCTATTTGATGTTTTCAGTATCCTGAAACTAATTCCTGTGCGAGCCCCTAAGCCGCACTGGCGGAGCGTAACGTTCGCTGGGTCGGAGTCATTCAGGCTGTGATGCGAGGTTGGACGCACCATGCTGTTTCGGGTGCGGACAGGGGTCCCGGCCCGCCATGAGCACACGAGATGGTTGGAGAAGCGTTCATGTTCGAGCACAAGTTCATTACCAACGCGATCAGCAGAAGCGCGGAAAACGCCCTAGACCGGCGCCGCTTCTTCCAGGCAGCAGGCGTCGCCGGATTCGGTGTCGGATCAGCGGTGCTCCTCGCCGGTCAACCCGCCCTGGCCACCGAACGAAAAGATGACGGTGGTGCGCCCAGCGATTCAGCAATTTTGAACTTCGCCCTGAACCTGGAATACCTCGAGGCGGAGTTCTACCTCCAAGCCGTGACAGGTAACGGACTGCCCGATGACATGATCACCGGGCGCGGCCAGCAAGGAGACGTCAGCGGCGGCTACGCCGTGCCCTTCGACACCCCTGCAATCCGTAAGTACGCGCAAGAAATCGCGGCGGACGAGAAATCCCACGTCGCCTTCCTCCGGAGCGCACTCGGTGGCGCCGCAGTGTCCCGGCCCACGCTCAACCTCGATGACAGCTTCACCGCCGCAGCCCTCGCCGCTGGACTCATCGGCCCCGGCGAAACCTTCGACGTGTTCGAGAACGAAGTCAACTTCCTCTTCGGCGCCTTCATCTTCGAAGACGTCGGCGTGACCGCCTACAAAGGCGCCGCACCCCTCATCAGCAACAAAACCTACCTGGAAGCCGCGGCCGGCCTCCTCGCCGTTGAGGCCTACCACGCAGGCATCATCCGAACCACCCTCTACTCCCTCGGCGTGGAGACCCCATCGATCTACCCGACCGTCCAGAAAATCTCCGACGCCCGAGACAGCCTCGACGGGCCCACGGACCTTGACCAAGGCATCGGCACAGCCGACAAGTCCAACCTGGTCCCCACGGACGCGAACGCGCTCGCCTTCAGCCGCACCCCCGGCCAAGTCCTCAACATCGCCTACCTCACCCCCAACAAGGCCACCTCCGGCGGATTCTTCCCCGACGGCGTCAACGGCAAAATCAACACCAGCGGACACTAAACAACGGCCCTCTGCCCGATCCACAGCGGGCAGAGGGCACCCCACCAGCCCGCAAAACGATCTCCCATGCCGGGATGACTCACAATGTTGGCACCATACGGACGTATGCTGCGACAACAACATTGCGGAATCGTTCTTCTCAATACTGAAGAACGAACGCATTTACCGGACCGTGTACGCGAGAAAAAGCCAAGCTCGCAACGACGTCATCCGCTACATCGAAGGCTTCTACAACAGCCGACGCCGGCACTCAGCGCTCGGTTACCGTATACCCAACGAAGTCCACCATGGTTATCAACAGCCCTAGCAGCGTAGAAGAAACCACCAGGTCCGCTGTCCGAAATCTCCGCAGCAGCTCAGTGCGTCGGAGATCACGAGCTCGACGCCGTCGAGACCGCGGGTCTTCAGCGAGCGGAGGAAGCTCGTCCAGAACGCCTCCGTCTCGCTGTAACCGACGTCGAAGCCGAGGACCTCACGGCGCCCGTCGGCGGCAACCCAGATCGCGACGACCATGGCTTGGGAGATCACGCGGTGGTTGACGCGAGCCTTGCAATACGTGGCATCGAGGAACACGTAGGGGTACCCGGTCTCGCCGAGGTCCCGGTCGCGGAACGCGGCGACTTCCCGGTCCAGACGCGCAAATCCGTGACACTTCTGACTTGGAGATCCCGGTGTCCGCGCCGAGGGCCTTGACCAGGTCGTCGACCTTCCTGGTCGAAACGCCGTGGAGGTAAGCCTCCATGACGACGACGAACAGGACCTGGTCCACCCGGCGGCGGCGCTCGAGGAGCGCGGGGAAGAATGAACCCTGGCGCCGCTTGGGGATCTTCAGGTGCAGGTCCCCGACCGCCGTCGACAGCACGCGCGGGCGGGAGCCGTTCCGCTGGGTGGTGCGGTCTTCGGAACGCTCGAAACGGCCGACACCGATGAGGGCGGTGGCCTCCTCATCGATGAGTTCTTGGCAGAGGGTTTTGGTCGCGACGCGGATGCGGTCGGGGACATGGGTGAGGTTGAGTTCCGCGAGGAGGTCAAGCAGGGCAGACTGTATGCCAGCAGTGACCGGAGATTCCTGTGAAAGTGCTCCTCGACCAGCGCAATCTCACAGGAAGCCCGCCAAACCCACCAAACGGGGAATGACGAGTGTCGCCGGATCAGAATCAGCGTTGTTTGATGGCGTGTTCAACACGGGAGTTCACAAATGGCGTCCATGGTCGTCAGATTGCAGCTCCCCGATGGGACACAAACGCGGCATTCAGTATGGAAACGAAACGTTTCCAGTGGGGAATCCCTACTGCAGAAGATGGGAACGGGCGCCCGGGGGCAATCTCGAGCGCCAACATCGGGAAAGACTTTGGCCCCGCCGCGAGTAGCCGTTCATTCCGCTCCGCAGTGCACGGGCAAGTCGACGAATCGAAAAACGGCGACCGCCAACGCCGTGAACTGTCTTGTCCGAGCCGGCGATACAGGCAGCCTGCGCACCTCCACGGCCCCTTGTCGGTCGAGCTCAACGTCGACGAGGCTTTTTCAGCAGAGATTTCCGAGCAGGCACAATCTGGGAGAGACATGCGACCCGACGCGACACGAGTGGGATGAACGAGCGGTTCTGGATTCCCTCAGTAGTGTCGTGGTGGCGCCCCAGCCCATTGCCGCGCACTCTGATCTGATCCCACACCCGGCAGGACACTCCCCGCATATGACCGTATGTGAAGTACCGAGCAATTGTGTTCAATCCACACTAAATTCCACCTCCGCGACGTCCCCTGAGAAGGGGCTCGGTTCGTGATGAGTTCGCGCAACCCGACCCGTGCGCCACGTTCAAAGACCGACCACAGGGTTCCGTCAAATAGACCGTCACAGTCAACGCGCATTAGCGTGGGCCGTTTGATCCGCTCAGAATCCCCGAACTATTTTCTGCTCCTGGGAACGACGCTGTTCTTGGTCATCTTGGGCTTGATCATGGTCCTGTCTTCGTCATCAGTAGATTCCTTTGTTGCTCACGAGGGCTTCTTCGGCGTTGTGCTTCATCAAGGTGCCATCGCCCTGGTCGGCGTCCCATTGATGCTCGTACTCAGCCGGATGCCGTTGAAGTTCTGGCAACGTATCGCTTGGCCGACGCTCATCGCTACTTGCCTCGTTCAGTTGCTCGTCTTCACCCCGCTAGGTGTGACCGTGGCCGGGAACACCAACTGGCTGTCCATTGGCAGTTTCCAATTCCAGCCATCTGAAGCCATCAAAGTCGCCCTCGTCATCTGGCTGGGCATGCTTCTGGCACAGAAGAAAGATCACCTCGACGACTGGCGCCACGTCCTCGTGCCCGTTTTCGGCATCGGCGGCACGGCCGTCATGCTCGTCATGATCCGCGGCGATCTGGGGACAACAGTAATCCTCGCCGGCATCCTCTTTGGCTCCCTCTTCTTCGCCGGCGTAAAACTACGCATGCTCGCCATCCCCTTGGGCATCGGCGCCCTTGGCGCCCTGGCTGCGGCCATGGCCAGCGGAAACCGGATGGCCCGGATACTGAGCTTCTTCGGCACCGGCTGCGACGGCTCAACCGGCACGATCTCCGCCGCATGCTGGCAACCCTTGCACGGCACGTGGGCCCTCGCGTCGGGCGGCATCTTCGGCGTTGGACTCGGGAACTCCAAAGCGAAATGGTCCTGGCTTCCAGCCGCGGACAACGACTACATCTTCGCGATCATCGGCGAGGAACTCGGTCTCATCGGCGCAGTCGTGGTGCTGGGCCTTTTCGTCCTGCTGGCCATCGCCTTCCTCCGCATCATGAACGCCACCACCAGCCCTCAAGCCAAAGTCAGTACTGCCGCCGTCATGGTCTGGATCATCGGTCAAGCACTCGTCAACATGGGCGTCGTCCTCGGATTCATCCCTGTCCTCGGCGTGCCCCTCCCCCTCATTTCTGCTGGGGGCACCGCCCTCCTCACCACCCTCATCGCAATCGGAATCGTGCTCTCCTTTGCACACAGCGAGCCGTCGCCGACACGCACACCTCCACCCGAAATGCCGGACGCCGACCACCCATAACTCGTCCCGCTCGCTCTCGTCGCAACACAGCACGCTGATTGAAGTGGAAACGGCACGGAATCGATTCTTGGTCCACCCACGGTGTCGACGCTGTGAAATCCTTCGCCGTTGTCTCCTCGATGAACCGTCCACCGAAACAGGTCACGGCCACGACTCGGCGAACTGCCGGGCAGGACCGTCGCCGGATCAAACACGCACGGTTGCGCAACACTTTCGACCAGCCGAATCAGTGCCTCGCACCACCGGGTTTGCGCGTCGAGTCAACAGTTGTTTTGATGGGAACAACGCCTAGTCTCTCGAGCGTGGAGAATGCGGCTAACGGCAACGAATCAATCAACGCGGGCCACCAGAATCGGCTGGACCGATCTCGCGAAATGACACGGAACGACTGGACGAGCGTGCCCGACAAACGGTGGAGTAGCCGGGTCTTGCACAATATCGGCACAGTGAGTGAACACGCCGCAGCGGGATTGGTTGCCGGAAGTGCGCTCGTCGTGTGGGTCGCGGTCGGGATAGCGGCGGAATTTCCTCCCTGGTGGGAGAACGTCCTTTACATTGCGAGTTCATCTGTGACCGTCGTGATGGTCTTCGCAATCCAACACACGCAAGCACGACAACAAGCGGTCACCTAGCGCAAGCTCGACGAGTTGCTACGCGCCCAGCCAACTGCCGACGACCGACTCATCGCGTTGGAAGGTGCGTCGGACGACGAATTGGAGGCCCTCACCGACCTTAGTCAAGAGAACCGAAAACGAGCCCTCGGTACGGATGCCCCGCCACCGATTGTGGATCCACCGAGGTAGGGAATCGAAGGGGCCCGGGTACCGACCAGATCGGGACCTGCCCGGCCAGACCGTCCCAGTCTTTCTATTTCGTTCACGTTGAGGAACCCTTGACGTCATCATTGGCGGCGCACGTCGGGTCAGGTGACCGGAACCTCTAGCCTGTTCATATGATCACTTTGATTCAAGCGGCGATTCTGGGATTCCTGCAAGGGATCACGGAATTGTTCCCCATTTCCAGCCTTGGCCACAGTGTCATCCTGCCCACACTCTTCGGCTGGAACATCGACCAAAGCAGCCCCGCGTTCCTCGGGCTTCTCGTTGCCACCCATCTGGCTACCGCTATCGTTCTCTTCCTCTTCTTCATAAAGGACTGGATCCGCGTTTTCCGCGGGTTCGGACGTTCCATCCGGGATCGTAAAATCGGCCCTGACGACATCTACGCGAAACTCGCCTGGCTACTCGTCGCCGCAACAATCCCCGCGGGTATCGTGGGCCTGCTCTTGGAGAAGCCCCTCCGGTCCCTTTTCGCATCCCCACTGATCGCTGCCGCATTCCTTGTGTTCAACGGCCTCATTCTTCTGACCGCAGAACGCCTCCGACGGCATCCGAACCGGGCTCAGACCGGACGGGTGAGCGTTGATGCTGTTGCGAGCGGACGCCCCATCCCCGCGGGCTCGGCCAACACGCAAATGTCCGAGACCGAGAGGTCCGACACCACGATCGCCAAGCTCACCTGGAAACAGGCGTTCGGAATCGGCGTCGCGCAGACGGCCGCCCTGCTACCGGGAATATCCCGATCAGGATCAACCATGGTCGGTGGGCTCCTCTCCGGACTCAACCACGAAACCGCTGCCCGATTCAGTTTCCTACTGGCCACACCCATCATCGGCGCCGCGGCCGCACTGAAACTCCCGGGACTGTTCAGCCCACAGATGGCCGATCAGAGCGGCGCGTTCCTCGTCGGTGCACTCTGCTCGGCCGTTGCCGCATGGTTAGCCACGAAATTCCTCCTGCGCTTCTTCGAGACCAGAACACTCACCCCTTTCGCGATTTACTGCATCGTCGCCGGAACCGTCTTCTTCGTAGTCCTGCTCGCGTTTCCATAGAAGTCCGCAACGACATTGCACGTCAAATCAGTTGAAATTCCCTTGCTCGGAGCCCACACGATCATCACTCCATACGTCCTCGCTCGGCGGAGGAATCCTGGGCGAGGACGTGCACTGCGCCCGCATCACCCGCGCTGATCCGCACCGCGAGGTCATCACGGGAGCCAAATAGCCGACGGCGCCGCGGGTTCAGAATCTGTGATCGATGTCGACCGCAAGCCTCCCGCCCGATCACAGGTCGCGCCTGTCTCTTTGTCAGAGGTCCCTACCCAGCCGCGACTTTTTGGATCTCAGCTGGCGTCAGAATCCGAGTTTGGAAAGTTGATCCGGCGTACCGACGGGACAGGAATATCGACCAAGTGATATGAATCGCACCCGGCGAGGGGCAGTTGGCTGCCCTGGACGACACTGCGGACTCGGCTGAAAGATTCGCGCTGGCAGCGCCAGCCAGGGTCCAGCCGATGGGTTCCAGAAAATTGTTGGCGTCGCGTGCATCCAAATCGGAGGTCCACTCGGAAGAGAGTCTGGGAGGCGATGACGCTTCCCGCCCGTTACAACTAGCAGGAGGTAACTATGCGCAAGACCATCGCTGTCGGCGCCGTAGTCGGTGTACTCGTCGCCCTCGCGGGATTCATGCCGGCCAACGCCAATGAGAACCACAGCCACGGGGACAACGGCCCCGCCGAACTAACCGTGTTCCACGCAATCCCGGGCGTCACCGTCGACGTTTACGTCAACGGAGCACTCACCCTGGATAATTTCACCCCCGGTTCATTCTCGGACACTCTGAGCCTTGACCCAGGCACGTATTCCGTGGCCATCACCGCCGCTGATGCCAAAGACGCCTCCAATCCCGTGATCGGCCCGATCGATCTGAAGCTGGGCAGCGGCAACAACTACACCGCGGTCGCACACCTGACCGAGGCCGGCGAGCCGACGGCGACCCTGTTCCAGAACAACCCGGATCCCGTCGGAAAGGGCAAGGGTCGACTCACGGTCCGCCACGTCGCCGCTGCACCCTCTGTCGATATCCTGGCCAACGGTGCCGCCGCGATCACCGACCTGACCAACCCCGACGAGGTCGAACTGACCCTCCCGACGGGGACGATCAGCGCGGCCGTCGCCGCGACCGGCACGACCGCAGCGCTGATCGGTCCGGCCGACGTGACCATTGCCAAGCGCACGAACACCATCGTGTATGCGTGGGGCAGCCTCGCTGACAACAACCTCGCCCTCGCCGTGCAGACCGTCAAGCTCGACAAGGCCCACCACTAAGCAACACCCAGACACCTCCTGCGCTCTGCCATCCGAGCGCAGGAGGTGTCCGCTTCAACGCACACAAACTAGATCCAAATCCGCCCGATACATCAGGGTGAGCTCCACCGGTCTCCTGTGGGCCAAACGTGCATATGGCCGCCGACTCAACCCGAGCCACGAGGACACAAAATCCCTTCGACGGCCGAACGTATTGTCAGTGGCTCCCTGAAGGGGGCTTCTGGCTATTCTGTGCCTGACATCGTTCTGCGCCCACCGTCGACGGGGGGACCATGAACAAGCAACATGCCGGTCGACGCTTTGAGTGCGAATAGCCCGGGCACGGGGATGAACCGCATTCTTCGAATCCTCAGCGGAGCACGTAACCGATTGGAGGCGAGCGATGACACACATTGACCCCGAGAACCTTGCCATCATCGCCCTGGCCGGGACCGACCTCACCGCAGCTGAACGCCAGCACCTCACGGGATGTCCGGGGTGCGCGCTCGAACTCCTTTCTCTCCAGCACACCGTGATTGTCGGCCAGGCGGCGCGCAACGTGTCCCTCACCGAGCCTGCTGAAACGGTCTGGGAGCGGATTCATGGCGCTCTCGGACTCAGTGCCGCCGTCAAGAGCACACCACGACGTGACCAATTCGTCGGCGCAACGCCCGCAGCGGCAACCAATGTCCCGGAGCCCGCCCAAACCCGAACTTCGAGGGATCATCTCACCGCGACGAGGGCTCGCACACTCGTTGACCTGGCACCGCGTCGCCGTCTGTGGCTACCTGTTTCCTTCGCAGCTGCGCTGGTCGGCCTCATCGCGGGCCTGGCCGGTGGCATCTGGTTCGACTCACTTCAGCAGGCCGCCGCACCAACAGTGATTTACCAAGCGCAACTCACCCCCTTCCCCGGCTGGCAAGCACACGGCCAAGCGTCGGTTAAGGAAAAGCGCGGACGGGCACCGCAACGTGACCGTCGACCTGACGGCTCCCGCCACCCCGGATACCTCGCTACGCGAGGTCTGGCTGATCAAAGCAGACGCCTCAGGACTGATCAGCATCGGCCTGCTCGACGGAAACACCGGCCGCTTCGACATCCCCGATACTGTCGACCTCACCCAATATCCCCTCGTCGACATCTCAGCTCAACCCAACAACGGGAACCCCGCGCACTCTGGGAACACGATCGTGCGTGGACACCTGCAAGCCAGTTGACACACACTCGCAGGCCCAAACTCGTGAGAACGCCTCGACCGCCGAAAGGAAACGTAGGTGATCCGCGCCGTGGCACTCTAGTTTGCCTGGAATCGGGCAGTCCGGAGCAACAGACGGGGGCGCGATCGGGGTCGCTGGCGAGGCGGCAGGTGGGAAACGTCCAGGGCTGCGGCCGAGGCGCTCTTTGGTAAACTCTCGTCGTCCTCCCGACGCGGCTGGATCTGAGACTAGGGTGCCGCAGGAGGTGCGGCAGAAATGTTCGCCTGCCGCTTCGCGGCGCGCCCGCCCGCGAGTGAGGAGAGGACGATGGTCACGAGCGCGCCGAGGAGGAGGGCCGCGCCCTCACCGGGTACGAGTAGGTGGGCTTGCTCACCGATCGTGGCCGCGGCGACGGGAACCCCGAGCTGGGCAGCAGACAGCAAGCCCAGAGGCAGCTCCTGACCGAGGAACCGAGTGGCGGCGTGGGCGAGCAGGGCGCCACCACCGAGCGCGAGGCCCAGGAGAATCATCTGCGGGTGTGTGAGGAGGTCACCGAGGTTGAGAGACGCGCCGAGCCACACGAAGAAAAGTGGTCCGAAGAACCCATCCGCGAGTGCGAACAGCTGTCTGGCTAGCCGGCGGGGCTCGCCGATAGCGGCGACGACCAGTCCGAAGGAGAACCCGGCCAACATGATCGAGACGTGGCCGAAGACCGCGAGAGCCGACATCGCAAACAAGACCGCCAATTGGATGCGGAGTTCGAGAGCGAACTTGCGCTGCTCGGAGAGCCGATGCAACCGCAATCGAGCGCCGTTTCGCTCCAGACGCGACAACGTCAGGTAGAGCACCGCAGCGGCCGCAGCGACGGCGCCCGCTCCGAGGGCCGCCCGGGCGGCGTTGGGCGGATCGATCGCCAGAGGCAGGGCGATGATCGCGACGATGTCGGCGATGGCGACCTGGGCAGTGAGTTGCAGCACCGAGTTTCCGCGCAGCCGCAGGGCATCAATCACCGGCAAGACGAGTGCCGCCGAGGACGATGCCATCAGTACCGCGTAAAGGGGAGCGTGTGCGCTCCCGAAGACGACGGCGGCACCAATACCAAGCGCCACCGCCAGGACTCCGGTGAACAACGCACGAACTGCGCCCGTGCCCAGTGCGGAGCGGATCTGCGCGTCACGCACGGGCACGTGTGAGCCGGCGACGAACATGATCAGAGCGAATCCGACATTGGCCAACAGCGTGATCGATGGGTCCGACGAATCGACCAGACGAAGCCCCGTATGGCCAACGAGGATGCCCGCGAGGATCTCGCCCAGCGTCACCGGAAGATTCCACCGTCGCGGGATCGCCAGCAAAGGCCCGAGCAGCGCAACGATCGAGATGATCGCCAGGGTTTGGAATGTCATCGCGAAACCACCACTAGGGGACGGCCGGCCTCCCCAAGATCAGGTCGGCCAGCTGCACGGGAATGTTCGTGTTCTCATCGGTGTGATATGTCGCACAGACCCGGTGGTACCCGTCTGCAATGTGTACAGGCACCGCCGAAGAGAGATTGCCACGAACGAGCAGAATCGGCGAGAGCTTCACGCCAGTCCGGATTTTCATCAAGTCAGAGGCGACGTGGGGGTTGGTCACATCAAGGAGCGGTAGGCCCGCCGCCCGCAGAATGTCCTTGGCCTTCTGAATGGTGATCGGCGTATCCTGGAGCGCCTGCACGGTGGCGTCGACGCTCTCAGCCTGCAGGAGCAGGTGCAAGTAGTCCGCGGCGCTCGGGTAGTCCTGCGCCTCGGGCGACTCCAGCCATTTGACTTTTTTGGGCATGGGGACCTCCTCTTGTTCTTCAAGCAGGCTTTGGGAATGAACTTTCCTACCCCGCCCGAGCCGGAATCCACCGCCCGGTAGCTTGAGCGTAGTGGTGATCCGGCTCTTTGAGAGGCAACCGCGATGCTGGCGTCGAAAGTGCATCAATTTGCGCTGAGTTCGGCTTACGGCGATGAAGAGCCTCCCGGTAGGTACGTTCATCGTCGATGAATTGCAAGGCTGCGGATCGGGGCGTGACGGCGACAGAGCCCTTCACCGGGCTGTCAAGGCAGGAGGGGAAGCTCACGGCTGCAGGGCCAACGACCGGCTACAACGAGGAACGATGTTCTCGGGCCTCGGGCCTCGGGCCTCGGGGACGGCAGGGCGGTGACTCCGCTGTTCTCGAGATGGTAGCTGGCGCCATTTTGGTGAGATGACGTCAGCGCGATGAACGATGCGGTCGATCATGGCCGCGACCGCGACTTGGTCGCCGAAGACGTCTCAAAGCAGCGAGATCTGACTCGCCCATTCGGCCCCGTACTCGCAGTCAGCCGGACCCCCCCTGCGCTGAACCGCCAGGCCACCTAGTCCGAGCCCGCCGAGCTCATAGGGATGTCGGCCCGATGGCTTTATCTCGTCCCGACGGAGGAGCGGCCATGAAAACTGGTGGTCCCCCTCTGTTTCTTCTACGTGAATTGAAGTGTCTTCCCTGAATATTTGCTGTGTGAAACGTGAAAGGGTGCATCCGCGAGAGCAAGCAATCGAGAAGTAGTTTCCGTATAGGGAACAGATCCGGTTTTCTTCACCGCATGCAGCACAAACCACGCACCATGACGAAGGGAATTTCCATGTTGTCCAAGACAGGTAAGACACTGACCATCATCTCTCTTGCTGCTGCCGCTGCCCTCGGGCTATCAGCGTGCGCGAGTACCACCACGAGCGCTCCGGCTCCAACGCAAAGTGCGATGGCAAGCCCGAGCAATGATTCTGCAGCGATGCTCGTCGGCACGGGGTGCGCGGCGTATGCCAAAGAAGTTCCCACCGGACCTGGCTCAGTGACGGGAATGTCCACCTCGCCCGTCACTGTCGCTGCGTCGAACAACCCGCTCCTGAAGACGCTGACGGCAGCAGTCTCCGGGTCCCTGAACCCGGCCGTCAACTTGGCAAAGACTTTGGATGGGGCGCAGTACACGATCTTCGCCCCGGTGGATTCCGCGTTCGCTAAAATCGATGCCGCCACCCTCGCCACCCTGAAAACGCCTGCTGGAGCGGCGACGTTGACCAGCATCCTGACCTACCATGTCGTTCCCGGTCAACTTGCCCCGGACATGATCGCTGGCCCCCACGCCACCGTCAACGGTGCCAGCCTCACCGTGACCGGCAGTGGAGACACCCTCAAGGTCAACGGTGCCTCGGTGATCTGCGGCGGAGTTCAGACCAAGAACGCAACCGTGTACCTGATTGACACCGTCCTGATGCCCCCCACCAAATAGCATCGTCTCAGTTCACCGTTGGCAATTCCTCGATCTGCGATCGACGCAGGCCGCGCCCGCTGGCCCGATCACAGATCGAGAACTCACGCGACCGACCAGAGCAACCAGACGTTCGCCTGCTCCGGAACCACGACCGGACTTCGGCGTCAGGTGCTCGTTCGATGCGTTCGATACGTTCGATGCGAGCCTGGACAAGCTCGGGCTCGACAACGTCGATCTCTACCTGATCCGCAGGTCGATGCCCGCGAAAGACTGCCACGTCGAGCGCTATGTGGATGAGGGCGAATTAGGCGAGGGCTTGCTTTCACTTGGAGCCAGGCGAGCGCCAGCACTGGCCAATCGTTTGAGGTTCGCAAGGCCCGATCCACATCGATTCAGCTTCCCGCGTGGGGTGATCTCGACGTGAAGCGGGATGCGCGTCGTGCGACACGGTGGGGGTAGCTGCGTCGGCGCACGGGATGCTCGGCGGGGCGGTGTTCGGACTGCTTGGCACTAAGGCTGAAGAACCATCGTTTCGCGATCTCGACGAGTACAAGGTAAATAACGACCATTCCGACCAGCGCCAGGAAGAACGGTGCCGGGAGCGGAGCAAATCCGAGCACATCGTAGAGCGGTGAGTACGGCAGCCAGGCACCGATAGAGACCACACCGAGGGATGCCAGAGTGAGCCCGAGCGAAGGACGACTACGGAAGAAGGGAACACGGCGGGTGCGAATCGCGAAAATGATGAGCGTCTGCGTAGCGATTGACTCGATGAACCAGCCTGATCGAAACTCGGGTGGTGCCGCGCTGAAGACGAAGAGCATGAGAGCGAAGGTGGCGAAGTCGAAGAGCGAGCTGATCGGTCCGAAGACAATCATGAAGTGGCGGATGAAGCGGATGTCCCAGTGCGAGGGTGCATGAAGCTGTTCCTCGTCGACCCGGTCGCTCGGGATCGCGAGCTGGCTGGCGTCGTAGAGCAGGTTGTTCAGGAGGATCTGGCCAGGGAGCATTGGAAGGAAGGACAAGACCACCGATGCGACGGAAGCGCTGAACATGTTGCCGAAGTTACTGGATGTGCCCATCAGTACGTACTTGATCGTGTTAGTGAAGATACGGCGGCCCTCCATCACGCCGTTTGCGAGCACGCTGAGGTCCTTATCCAGCAAGAGCACGTCCGCAGCATCCTTAGCGACGTCGGCCGCAGTCTCGACGGAGATACCAATGTCGGCCCGATGAAGGGCCAGAGCGTCGTTGACGCCGTCGCCGAGGAAAGCGACCGAACGTCCTTTCTCGCGAAGTCGTTCAAAGATCCGCGCTTTCTGCTCAGGTGACACACGGGCGAAGATGGTCGCTCGGCGGGCGGCTTCCCCGAGTTCGTCGTCGCTGAGGGCGTCGATATTCTCGCCCGTCAAGGTGCCGCCGGAGATCATTCCCAGGTCTGCGCAGACCTTCTCGGCCACTTTGGCATTATCGCCGGTCGCGATCTTGAGGGCGATACCGAGGGAGGCGAGCTGGTCGAGGGATGCGCGCGCATCGGCTTTGGGTTTGTCCACGAAGACGAGAAAGCCGGCCAGCGTCAAGTCTTGTTCGTCGGCGGCTTCAATCAGGGCGAGGCCTGCTACGACACGACTCGCCACCGCGACCACTCGCGCGCCCGCTTCGTACTGGGCGTCGAGAATGGCCTGGGCGCCCGCCGAGACGTCCGAGCAGCGCCCGAAGACGTCCTCTGCTGAGCCCTTGGCGATCAGGCGGGGAGTACCCTCAGCGTCGACAACGAGAACGCTCGTCATGCGCCGGTCGTGATCGAACGGAACAAGGTCGAGCTGGTGCGTGCTGCCCACGACGAAAGAAGCTGCTTCTGGGCCCTGCCATAGGGCGGCATCCAACGCGTTGAGACCCACAATCGATGGATGAGTTTTGGTGTAGTCGGTCTCCGTCGCCAGCAAGCCCAGACGAAACAACTCCTCGGCCGTGATCGTTCCGTAGGCGGGTATCGCAGCAGTGAAGCTGATGCGCCCCTCGGTCAAGGTTCCGGTCTTGTCCGTGACCAACAGATCCAGATCGCCGAGGTCTTCGATACAGACCAAACGCTTGGGGAACGCCGTTGACATTCACCCGCAATTGTTGTTAGTTATGGTTAACATGAATTCTGAGCGCAACTACTCCATGACCAACCGTTCGATCAGCGTCGCCAAGACCCGGGCGCGCATTCTGCGCGCCGTGCTGGAACTCGCGACCGAGAAACTGACCGTCGAAATCGTGCTCGCCGATGTCTCTCACCGGTCAGGTGTGACCGTGCAGACGATCCTTCGCCATTTCGGGAGCCGCGCTGGCCTCTTTGATGCCGCCGTCGAGTTCGGCAGTGCCGAGGTCGTGGCCGAACGCGCCACTCCGGTGGGCGACGTTACCGAAGCGGTGCGGGTGATCATCGATCACTACGAGACCAGAGGCGATTGGGTGATCGCCTTGCTCGGCCAGGAGGGCTCCGACGAGCGCATCCGGGGCATCACGATGCCGGGAAAGCAGCTTCACCGCGATTGGGTGGAGACGGTGTTCGGCCTGCGGCTTGCCAAGCAAGCCAGCCCCGAGCATTCAGCCATCACCGACCTGCTGGTTGTTGCGACGGATGTCTACACCTGGAAACTCCTGCGCCGCGATCGCGGCCTCAGCCGCGAACTGACCGAGCAGAGGATGCAGCAGCTAGTGGATGCGATCCTCGCATCACCGAGAGAATGAGGGAACTGAAATGTCTCGAGTCCTTTTTGTCACCTGGGATGGCGGCGGAAACGTCGCTCCGGCGGTAGGAATAGCGCAGGAATTGCTTCGTCGAGGTGAAAAGGTGTCCTTCCTCGGCCAGGAGCAGCAGCGCGCGGCCTTCGAGCGAGCGGGGTTCGACTTCGCCTCCTACCGGAAACCTGGCCCGTGGA
This sequence comes from Cryobacterium sp. 10I5, assembly GCF_035019865.1. Taxonomy (NCBI): domain Bacteria; kingdom Bacillati; phylum Actinomycetota; class Actinomycetes; order Micrococcales; family Microbacteriaceae; genus Cryobacterium; species Cryobacterium sp. 10I5. The sequence goes on along the minus strand of NZ_JASJVI010000066.1, from coordinate 3,967 downwards.
CCGCAACGGGAAAACGGGGTGCCGCCTCAAACGCCATCGGCTTTCTTCGCCTGATCACCGGACGCAGCCTCGGCCGCGACCTGCTTGCAGAGGTGAAGAAGGCGCCACCTGATCTTGTCGTCATCGACTGCCTGCTCTTCGGGGCGTTGAACTCTGCGGCACAGGCGGGGCTTCGCCGAGCGGTGCTCGTGCACTCCCTCTACGACGCCGTCGATCGGAAGATGGCCAGCGGCGCCCCGGGGGCCGTCGCACGGATGACCGGCCTGCGTCCGCGAAGACTGTGGGCCGAAGCCGACCTGGTCATCGTCGCAACCCTCGAGGAACTGGACCGACCCTCTCATCGGGGCTCGACAGTGAAGCTCAACTACACGGGGCCGGTGCTGACGGAGCTTGCCCGGGATATCGCGTCGCCGGCTGTCCCACCGACGCCGACGATCCTGGTGAGCCTGAGCACAACCTACGTCGCCGGGCAAGCCCAGGTGCTTCAAAAGGTCCTCGACGCCGTCCGCGATCTCCCGGTGCGGGTGCTCGTCACGACTGGCCCGGCAGTAGAGCCCGACGAACTACAGGCGCCCGCAAACACGGCACTGCACCGCTATCTCCCCCATGCCGAAGTGATGCCCACTGTCTCCCTGGTCGTCGGGCACGGCGGGCACTCGACCACGATGCTTGCCCTGGCACACGACCTACCCCTAGTCATCCTGCCGATCAACCTCATGTTCGATCAGGTTCTCATCGGACGCATAATCGAGGAAAAGGGGGCAGGGGCAATGTTGCCATCGTCCTCGCCCCCCGCGAAGATCCGCGCGGTCATCGAACAGGTATTGGCCGATGACGCATATCGGAGCGAGGCCGAACGCCTCGGGAAAGCGATCCGCGCCAGCCGGGGGACGGAGAAGGCTGCGCAGCTGCTCCAGTCGCTGATGTCCCCGTCGTCCACACCCCATCGTTGACGGGGTCCCAATCACATCAATTCGGGTGTGGAGCGTGTGCTGGCGACCGCGCAGCTGTCGGCATGATTATGGCTTGGTATGAGAGATCTCGCAGGCGACTCGAGCACCACGGCAGCACAATCGCAGGGTTGCACTTTAGCCTTCGGCAATGGGGAGAATGCGGAGTCGCGGCTGGAAAACGGTCATGCCGGCACTCATCGCCCTGGCGGCCATCACTTCGGCCGCCTGGATCGGCATCACTTTCCTGGCACGGTTCGCCGAATTGAGGGCCGACCGCGAGGGCTAACAACCGCGCTCACGATGATCTCGTTCGAGTAACCCAGTGGATTACTGGACGCACAGGCCAGGTCGCTGGTGCGTCCTTCGCTCGGGAACGCGTCGACGCCATCGATGAGGATCGTCGGCGAGCCCGCGAACGGTACCTGCGGGGCATCTTGGATGATGACAGAAGCCGGTCTTCGATGGTGGCGTCGTGTTTACGTTCGGGTCCGGTGCGGACAGGACGCGGAAAGAAGGGCTTGACTAGATGGGCGTGCAGGGCACGTTGGAAAGGCCGTGTTGGGCGTTGGAGCTTTGCGCACCGCATTCGACGATGTTGCCGCGGACGGGCGTGAGAGCGAATCCGTAGCCGGGGCCGTTGACGTTGGCGGTGTTGTTACGAAATATGTTCCCGGTTCCCCATCCGTCGAGAATTTCGTGGGTTTGGAAGCCGTCCTGGGGTGAGTTGGTTCCCGTGTTGGAGTCGATGGTCCAATTGTTGCCTTTGACATTCACCCAGGCATTGGCTGCAGACTGCACAATCATCGAACCGTCGAAGGTGTTCTGATTGAGGGTGCCGCCGGTTGTTCCCTCTTTGATGTCGACGCTTTCCGCTGTGGTGCCGGAGATGGTGTTCCCGGTGATGACGTTGCGGTCGCTGGTGTCGGGGGCGCAGTTGCTGATAGTGCACCAGTTGCTTTCGGCAGTGCCGACGTAGATGCCTTCACCGAATTTGCGCTTGAAAAGCCCTGTATCCGAAATCGTATTGCCGACTAGCGTGTTGTCACTGCTGAAGGCTCTCAGGTGGATGGCTTCATCGCCCACGTGCTGAACGGTCAGGTTCTGGAGGACCGTGTTGCTGGTCCCATCCAACATCACTCCCTTCTGCCCGTTGCGGACGGTAAAACCGTCTAAAACCCAAAATGCGGCGTCTTGGAGGTGCAGAACATACCCGTGACGGTCATCACCTCCGTCCAGAACGCTGCTCTTGGTTCCGCAGAGGGTGATGGGCAGCGCGGCGCTACCTCGCCCGGACGCGGTGAAATTTCCGGAATAAACGCCGTCAGCGAGCTGGATAACCGTTCCAGGCTGCGGGTGGTCTAGTGCCCGGGTGAGCTCGGCGGCGCTGGTCACGATCACTGTGGCGGCACTGGTGGGGCACCCCGCGTTTCGGGTTGGCGCCGTGGCAGCCGGGCTGGCGGAGGCGAACTGGCTCGGTTCCGTGGCAACTCCTGGGTCACCCGAGGAGGTATTTTCCTGGGTCAGCCAGCCGCTGTAGAGGACGGCGAAAACGGCCAGCAGGGCGATCGCCAGGACCAAGACCAGAAAGACTGGTGGGTGCTTCATGGCAGCCTCCGGGCCGGAACGGGCGTGTGTTCGGTGTTTTTTGTTCCTTCGCGGGTGGCAATGTTGCGGGATGGCTGGGCTTGCTCGGGGAATGGGCTATGGATGCTTCGAAGTTGTAGATGTCGTTTGCGGGTGACTGCGCTTCCGACGAGGAGTGTGGCGAGGAAGAGCCACACGAAGGTGAGGGGTTGGAACACCCAGTTCGTGACCGTTGCGAGTGTGGGTGCTGGGTGCCACCCCCGGACGTCGTTGTTCCCGACAATGCTGTCACCTGAGGATGCGGCAGTTGTTTCGGACCAGATCGCAGTTGAGCCGGTCCCGGATACGGTGTTGTCGGTGATGTGCGATTGGCTGGTGTCGCCTTGGAGGGCCATGCCGTGGTTGGTGATTCCGGCCACGACATTCGCCGTCACGGAGGCAGCAGAATTCCGCAGGGACACGCCGGTGTCCCCGCCGCTGATGGTGTTTCCTGTCACGGTCGATGACGTTCCGGCGTCTCGGATCGTGATGCCCCGGTTGCGTTGGTCCTGGAGGGTGTTATTCGTCAGCTGCACGTTGGCTGCGCCGTGGTCCACGAGGATGCCGTCCTCGTTTCCAGCGATGGAAGACGCTGTCACTTCCACGTTCTGTCCGCCGCTGATTTCAATGCCGTTTCGCGTGTTGCCCGTAATGGTGCTGTTCACGATTCGGTTTCCCCCGTATCCCTCGGTGCCAAATCCTGCCGGGCCGGGGCCGAGGGCGAGAGGTTGGCCGTCAATGTTGAAGCCGTCACGCCCGTTGTTCGCTGAAATGTCATCGTGATAGAGAGCATTGCTGCTGGAGCGGTCCAAGGAGAAACCGTCGCCATAATTGTATGTCGACGTCGTGTTGCTGATGGTGGTTTCGGTGACCGACTGGTGCAACGCGAGGCCGTCGATGAGGCTTCCTGTGATCTGGGTATCGTCAACGGTCAGATTGTGTGCATTGCTCGCGAAGATTCCGTAAGCGTTTCCTGTCACGGTGACATGGTCAACGGTTGCGGAAGCAAGGGTGTGTTGCTCGCCTGCTCCCTCGGAGATCTTAGCAAGGTCCGCTCCGGCAACCACGGGTGCGCCGTTGGGGATCGTCCCCGCTCCTGGGGTGCCCGAACCGATCGAGGAATCAAATATATTCGACGGGTCCGTTCCGGTGAACGCGAGGCCGCCAGTGTTCCCGCCCCAAAAGCCGAGATTCGCTATGTGCGCGTGGGTGAGGTCGGTGTGTCCGCCGATTGCCCGAATGTACGCCCGGCCATCGCTGGTGATGGTGTCCGGTGCTCCCAAGGCTGGATCCCAGCTCGTGATCGTCGCTGCGGCTGCCCTCTCTGTCAACCTTGGGTAAGGCACCGGGATCGTCCCGAATAGTGTCGTAGAGGGCGGGGAAGGATTTCC
>NZ_JASJVI010000065.1:0-21121 GCF_035019865.1 Cryobacterium sp. 10I5 | reverse complement strand
TACGGGCTCTTCATGACTCCGCTCGGCTGGGGCTGGGCCGCCTTCGTGTGGGGCTACGCGATCGCCTGGGCGCTGGTCAACGACCGCATCAAACTCCTCGCCTATCGCATTCTCGACCCCGCAGGGAAGAACCGGAGGACCGGCCGCTCGCTGACGAACTCTGCCGCACCCTCTTCCGCTGCTCCGGAACCCCACGGTGCCGCCGTGGATTCTCACCCAGAAGGCGCCGCAGCGCCGGAGACGGAGGGCTTGTCATGAAGATCGACACACGTGACTTCCGCGTCGAAGCAGGGAAGGACGCGGACCTTGCCGACCGCGCGACGGACGTTGCACATGTCTGGGGGGCCGACGCAACGTACAAGCACGTCCTGCACAGGCACGTCAAAAAGCTGACCGCGCTCCAACGGTTGCACTACGCCTCGGGACACTACTCACTATTGGTGATCTTCCAGGGCATGGACGCAGCAGGAAAGGATGGGGCGATCCGGCACGTCATGTCCGGAGTGAACCCTCAGGGTTGCCAGGTCTTCAGCTTCAAACAGCCAAGCAGCGAGGAACTCGAGCACGACTTTCTCTGGCGGACGACCCGCCGCCTCCCCGAGCGTGGCCGGATCGGCATCTTCAATCGCTCGTACTACGAAGAAGTTCTCGTCGCGCGGGTGCACCCGGAGATCTTGCACGGCGAGGGTATCCCGGCTGAACTCATCAACGAATCGTCCATCTGGAAGGAGCGGTATCGCTCGATTGCGGACCTTGAAGCGCATTTGAGCCGAAATGGGACGAAGATCGTCAAGATCTTCCTGAACCTGTCTAAAGAGGAACAGGCGAGTCGGTTCCGCGAACGGATCGATGTTCCCGAAAAGAACTGGAAGCTCACTCTCGCTGATATTCACGAACGGGGGTATTGGGACAGATATATCTCTGCTTACGAGGAATGCCTGACAGCAACGAGCAGCAGGGAGAGCCCCTGGTATGTGGTCCCGGCGGACAGCAAGAAGAACGCCCGGCTCATCGTGTCCCAGATCATCGTGGATGCGCTCAGGGGGCTGAAGATGGCCTACCCGGTCGTCACAGCCGAACGCGCACAGGAATTGGCCGACATTCGCGCTGAACTCTGAGAAGCAGCCGGTCAGGCGCCGCCTACAACCGCTTGATGTGTCGACCGTGGGGCTCTGAGCGCTTCCCACCCAAGACGGGTCGGCGTCGAGTTCTTCCCGTCCGGGACTCTTTTGTTTCCTCGGTTCCTGATATGGTGCTCCGGATACGAGCGAGCGACTGGGGAGCTGACCAGCCGTTCCGCACGATGAACGGTTGTGAGACGGGGGACAGGTGATGGCCTTGGCCGGGTTCGGTGTGACGTAGTGAGCGAGTCGGATACTGAGATCACGAGCGGGCCGGTTCGGCTGGTCCGGTCGCCGCTGGACAAGGGCGAGGACGACCTGGGCGTCGTTGCCGACCGAGCGTTCCAGGTGAACGGGGACACCCAGGCCGCCCTGCGACTGGCGCTGACGCTCGGCGTTCGGCTCGACGGGGCGGGGCCGGGTTCCGGGAGAACCGAGCGACTCTTCGACACACTCGCGACGGTCGCGGCAGCAGACCTGACCGCTGCCCGCGTCGTGGAGGCACACCTGGATGCGCTCTCGATCCTGGAACAGGCCGCCGAGTCCGGCCCGGGAAGCCACGTCGATTCCGGGAATGGACGAACGTGGGGCGTGTTCGCCGCTGAAGGACGCGGCACGCGCCTCGAGGCGCGCCAGACCGAATCGGGATGGCGGCTCGACGGCGTCAAACCGTGGTGCTCACTCGCCGGCGAACTCAGCCACGCGCTCGTCACCGCGCACACCTCGGAGACCACACGGCGGCTGTTCGCCGTCGACCTCCGCGTGCCGGGAATCACGGTGTCGGAGGGATCCTGGGTGGCCAGGGGACTCGCAGCGCTTCCGAGCGGCCCTGTTGACTTTCGCGGCGTTCCCGCAGAGCCGATCGGCGCCGACGGCTGGTACCTCGAGCGACCCGGTTTCGCGTGGGGAGGGATCGGGGTCGCAGCCTGTTGGTGGGGCGGGACCGTCGGCATCGCCAGACGCGTCTACCGGGACGCTGGGGAGCGTACGACCGATCAGGTCGGTCTTGCTCACCTCGGCGCCATCGACATACTCGTGACGGCATCGGGGCAAGCGCTTGCTTCCGCCGCGTGCGCGATCGACGACGGGACCGCGACCGGAGCACACGGCGCTGTGCGCGCGGCGCGAGTGCGGGGCCTCGTCGCGCGCGCGGCAGAAGTCGTCATCGAGCGGGCCGGGCACGCCCTCGGTCCGCAACCCCTCGCTTTTGACGCCCGCCACGCCCAGCGTGTCGCCGACCTGCAGTTGTACGTTCGACAGCACCACGCCGAACGCGACGAGGCCCAGCTGGGTGCGCTGCTGCTCGATGGTGCGCGGGGCATCGCACCGTGGTGACCTTCAGCCACCGGGACCCCGGCACCGCCGAGCGGGCCTGGGCCGACGCGCCCTGGATAACGACGGCAGCACGGCTCGACCCCGATGGTCTCGCCCGGCTCATCGTCGTCGCCGCGCATCCTGACGACGAGACGCTCGGTGCCGGCGGGCTGATGGCCGGTGCGGCAAGACGCGGGATCCCGGTCGATGTCCTGGTCCTCAGCGACGGCGAAGCGTCCCACCCGGAATCCCCGACACATACCCAGGAACGACTGTCCCGGGTGCGCAGGACCGAAGTGACGGATGCCGTCGCGCACCTGGCGCCATCCGCTCGCCTGCACTTCGCCGGACTGCCCGACGGCGACCTCACCGGAAACAGGGAGGCGGCGGCGCGGGCGCTTGCCTCTGTACTGGGGACGCCGCCTTCCGGCGCAGAGCCCGGAGAGGAACGATCGGTCGCGAGCATCTGGATCGTGGCACCATGGCGTGCCGACGGGCATCCCGACCACAGTCTCGCCGGCGAGGTGGCCGCCGCCGGAGCGGCCTGGTCCGGCGCCCGGCTGCTCGAATACCCGATCTGGGCCTGGCACTGGTCGACACCGGATGGGGAATGGTCGCTGGACCTGATCCGCAGGATTGACCTCAGCCCCGAGGACCACGCGCTGAAGCTGCAGGCTCTCGCACTGCACCGCAGCCAGGTCCTGCCGTTGTCCGACGAACCCGGAGACGAGGCCGTCGTGCCCCCGGCGATGGCCGCCCATTTCGAGAGAGGCTTCGAGATCTTCGTCGAAGACACCGCGACCGAGGCGGCGTCCCCGGATGTGACCGGGAAAACAAGCCTGACGAGGTCCTTCTTCGACGATTTCTACGGGGAGGCGCGCGACCCGTGGGGCTTCGAGACGCGCTGGTACGAACGTCGCAAACGGGCGCTGACCCTCGCTGCGCTGCCGCGCGAACGATTCGGCGCCGCCCTGGAGCTCGGCTGCTCGATCGGAGTGCTCACGGCCGACCTCGCCGCCCGGTGCGACACCGTGACGGCCGTCGACATCGCGGAGCAACCGCTCTCGATCGCCCGCGAACGGCTCGCCGGGCGCCCCGGAGTCCGCTTCGCGCGGATGACCCTGCCCGGTGAATGGCCCTCCGGAGTCTTCGACCTGATCGTCGTATCCGAAGTCGGCTACTACCTCGCGACCGCAGACCTGGAACGGTTCTTCCAGCGGTGCCGGGACAGCCTCGCCCCTGGCGGAGTCCTCCTCGCCTGCCACTGGAGGCACCCGGTTCCGGAGTACCCGCTCAGCGGTGACCGGGTCCACGACATGCTCGCGACCGTGCCCGGACTCGTGAGAACCGTCGCGCATCGCGAAACCGACTTCCTGCTCGAGGTGTGGCAACCCGGGCCGGCGAGATCCGTGGCCCAGCAGGAGGGGCTGGTCCAGTGACCGGTCCCGGTGAAATCCACCACGTGGTCATCGTCATCCCCGCGCACAACGAGGAGGAACTGCTTCCGCGGTGCCTCGCCGCCCTGGGCGCTGCGATCGAGTCCGTGGTCGCGATCCTCGATCCAGCGCCCCCGATCGTGTCGGTCGTGATCGTGCTTGACCGCTGCACGGACGGGACCGAGTCGATTGCCGCCGGTTTCCCGGGCGTGCACCTCGTCCGCAGCGACACGGGAGCCGTCGGCGCGGCGCGGCGTGCGGGGGTCCGAAACATCCTGAAGTCGACGGGCGACTTCACGGGCCGTACCTGGATCGCGTCGACGGATGCCGATTCCGCCGTCCCGGAGAACTGGCTCACGAGCCAGCTTGCCTTCGCCAGGAACGATGTGCACCTGGTCCTCGGCACTGTGGAGCCGGATGACTGCCTCGGCCGCGAAATGCGCGCTCGCTGGGCGGCGGAACAGCTGCTCGTCGAGGGACATCCGCACGTGCACGGGGCCAATCTCGGGGTGCGGGCGGACCGGTACCTCGCTGCCGGGGAATTCCCCGGGAGTGACGCCGACGAGGACATCGCACTCGTCGCGGCACTCCGGAGACTGCGGGTGTGCGAGATCCGCACGGCACGCATCCCGGTTCGCACGAGTGGGCGACTCATCGGGCGCACACCCGGGGGGTTCGCCGGTTACCTGCGCGCCCAAGCCGCTCGCATCCCCGTCATCGTGGAGACGGGCGCGCTGCACGTCGACGAGGCCGGTGCCCGTCCCTGAGCGAACCCCTCAGCCGGATATCTGGCCCAGAGCGCTACCATCGAGCGCTCTCGCGGCCAACCAGTCCTCCAGCTCGGCGGCAGGAACAGGGTGGGACAACAGGAAACCTTGAGCGACATCGCAGCCGTAGCCGATGAGCTCGGAGTATGCCGTGGTGTCTTCCACCCCCTCTGCGACCATGCGAAGCCCGAGGCTGTGGGCCAGGTCGATGGTCGAGACGACGAGGGCCGTTGCGCGCGGGTCGTCCTTCATCGGGATGATGAAGGATTTGTCGAGTTTGAGCTCGTCGATCGGCAGGTCACGCAGGTACGCGAGGGAACTGTAGCCGGTTCCGAAGTCATCGATGGAGATTCGAATTCCCGTCGCCTGCAACCGGGTGAGGATGCTGCGCGCGCGCTCCCGGTCGGAGAGGAGGAAATCTTCGGTGATCTCCAGGACCAGCATGGCGGGGGACAGGCCGCGGGAAGACAGCATCGCACTGATCCGTTCGGGAAGCACCGTGTCGATCAGGGAGCTCGGCGACATGTTGACCGCCATCGTCAGCGTTCGTCCCTGGGCAGACCAGCTCGCGGCCTGGTCAAGAGCCTGGTGCAGCACGATCTCGGTCATGGCGTGCATGAGCCCGGACTCCTCGACGAGTCCGAGGAAATCGTCCGGTTGCAACAAACCCCTCGTCGGGTGGTTCCAGCGGACCAGGGCCTCGACGCCGCAGACATCCCCGGTTTTGAGGTCGATCTTGGGCTGATAGTGCATGACCAGCTGGTCGTCGACGAGCGCGAGACGTAACTCCTCGAGCAGGTGCAACCGCTCTTCCCCGTGATGGTCGTCGGTGCCCCGGTAGACGTGATGGCCGCTGTGGGTCGCCTTCGCCGTGTACATCGCCATGTCCGCCTTGCGGAGGAGCATGGTCAGGTCCTCCCCCTGGTCGGGGTAGCCGGCGATCCCGATGCTGGCACTGGCCTGTACCGAGATGCCCGCGAGGATGAACGGCTGGGCCAGGGTCGCGCGCAGCTTCAACGCCACCGCTTCCGCCCTGACCGAATCCGAACCGTCGAGAAAGATCACGAACTCGTCACCGCCGACACGCGCGAAGAGATCCTCGGTGCGCAGCTGACCCGAAATTCGGCCGGCGACCTGGAACAGGAGCAGATCACCGACATCGTGACCGAGACTGTCGTTGACCTCCTTGAACTTGTCGAGGTCGAGCAGGAGAAGCGCGCTCGTACGGAGCGGATTCGCGGCCAGCCGAGCGGGCACATCGGCGTAGAGGGCGCGCCGGTTGGGCAACCCCGTGAGTTCGTCGGTCCGTGCCTGGCGATGCGCGTCCGCAATGCGGATGCGCTGGCGAAATACCAGGGGCAGTGCCGCGAGGGTGAGGGTCAGGGCCGCCAGGACGACGGCGAGCGGAGAGATCTTCAGCTGGGTTCCCAGGATCAGGACCAGGAGACCCGCGGCCGTGGCGATCGCCGGAACCGTCTGTTCGGGGATCGCCCAGGTCGACCGGCGAGGTTGCGAGCCGAGGCGGGCCTCCCTGTCGACCGAAGACGCGATCAGGGCGAGGCTCAGGGGCCAGCCGACGTCGAGTGCCGTGCCGAGCACGTAGAGGCCGTTCAGGTGCAGGGACACACTGATGATGTCGGCGGCGGTGAAAACGGCGAGACCGAGCACAAGGAGAGTCCAACCCGGGCCGATGGAGGTGCCGTGGGAGGCCGCAATGCCGACGAAGAAGGCGATCAGCAGGACATCTCCGAGCGGATATGCAAACGCGACGGTTGTGGCGAACGATCCAGGGGCCGCGAGGGCCGCCTTGAGGATCGGATCGAGCAGCACGGCCAACAGGGCGGCCGCGCCCAGAGACCCGACGGCGCTGTCCAGGACGATCGGAGACGCGAGACCGCGGATGTTGCGCCTCGCGAGGACGACGAGTGCCGTGAACATGAGCGGGTAGAAACCGAGGAAGCCGACATCCGCCCAGGACGGATTCGACAGGGAGTTGCCTCCGGTCGTCGCCAGTGCGAAGAACGTATCCCCAGCCGCCAGGATCGTCACGGCAGCGGACATCAGGTACAGGTCCTTGCGCCGGGATCGGGCCCGACCGATCGCAATCCAGCACACGGCAACGGGAATCCACAGGGCGAAGAATCCGAGTACGAGCGAACTCACGTCGCCTGCGGTGCCGAAGATTGTGGCGACCGCGAAGGCAGCCACGATCAGCCCGAGGGTCCAGTTCGGCCATCGGCCGGATCGGCCCGTTCCCTGAGTCGCGCGGACGCGTTCCGTGCTGGTCTCGACTGGCATAGTTCCCCCTCTCGACAAACCTAGCCGCGTCGGTCGCGTCCGAAATGACCCCGGCGTTCGACAACTCGATATATATTGATCCAGGGGGAGCCAGCGCGGCGGTTAATTTGCCGTATGGCCGGGTATAAAAATGGGGGACACGTGAACAGGAAACCGAACACAGGACGACATTTCGAAGCTCTCGGCGGCGTGCTGGGTTTTGTCGGGATGAGTGTCGTTGCCGGCGTTCTCGTGGCGGCTGCTGTGACTCCCGCACTGGGACTCTCCGGCCTCGCGGCGACAAACGCGATCAACGTCTTCGAGAACCTGCCGGATTACCTGAAGATCGACCAGCTCTCGCAGAAGAGCAACATCTACGCGACCACGGGTGACGGAACGCAGACCCTTCTGGCGTCGTTCTACGACCAGAACAGGGTCGAGGTCGGGTCGGATGCGATCAACCAGTTTGTCAAGGACGCCGCGACCTCCGCGGAGGACCCGCGCTTCTATGAACACGGCGGCATTGATCTGCAGGGCACTGTGACCGGGATCGTCACGACCGTTGCCACGGGGGACGCCCGCGGTGGGTCTTCGATCACCCAGCAGTATGTGAAGAACGTGCTGGTGCAGAAGTGCGAAGTGCTTACGGATGCCCAGAAGAAGTCCGACTGCTATGACGCGGCGATCGCGAAGACTCCCGACCGCAAGCTCAAGGAGATGCGCCTCGCGATCGGCGTGGAGAAAAAGTACGCGAAGGACGACATCCTCCGCTCATACCTGAACATCACCGGCTTCGGCGGCACCGTGTACGGCATCGAGTCCGCGGCGGAGTACTACTTCGGCTCGACCGCGGCGACGCTGACGCTCCCGCAGGCGGCGAGCCTCGTCGCGATCGTGAACAACCCGGTCAAGTTCCAGCTCGACCAGCCGGACAGCGCGACCAACGGCGCCGCGAACGGGTACGCCGCGAACAAGGACCGCCGCGACTACATCCTCGACGAGATGCTCAAGTACGGCAAGATCAACCAGGCCGACCACGATGCCGCGATCGCCTCGGCCATCGAGCCCAGCATCCACGAGCCCTCGACCGGCTGCCAGACCGCCGGAGGCAGCGCGTACTTCTGCGACCTCGTCGTGAACACCCTGCAGAACGACCCCACTTTCGGTGCCGACGACACCACCCGGATGGCCAACTTCCGCCGGGGCGGGTACAACGTCTACACGACCCTCGACCTGGACCTGCAGATTGCCGCCGAGACCACGATGAAGGCCAACGTTCCCGATACCTACCCCGGCTGGGACGTCGGTGGCGTGATCGTCAGCGTCGGCGTCGGTACCGGCAAGGTGCTCGCGATGACGCAGAACAAGGACTACAGCCAGGACAGGGATGTGCCGATCACGGGTTCAAACCTGACCGGGATCAACTACAGCACCAATGTCGACCAGGGCGGCTCGCACGGGTTCCAGCCCGGATCGACGTACAAGGTGTTCACGCTTGCGGAGTGGCTCACCGAAGGTCACTCGCTCAATGAGCGGGTCGACTCGCGGCGCAAGTCCAACTGGGGCACCTTCCGGGACAGCTGCGCGACCGGCGGCACGGTGAGCTTCCCCGGCTACAACCCGAAGAACGACTCGAGTGAGGGCGGCACCAACTACAGCGCACTGCAGTCCACAATCAACTCGATCAACACCGGTTTCATCGGCATGGCCAAGAAACTCGACCTGTGCGGCATCCGCAAGACCGCCGAGGCGTTCGGCGTGACCCGGGCCGACGGAACCCCGCTCGAGCAGGGGGCCTCCGCGGTGCTCGGCACCAACGAGGTCGCGCCGCTGAGCATGGCGGTCGCCTTCGCCGGCATCGCCAACAAGGGCACCACCTGCAGTCCCATCGTGATCGACCACATGACCGGTTCCGATGGCGCCGCACTCGGCGTACCGCAAACCGAGTGCCACCAGTCGGTTGACCCGGTCGTTGCAGCAGGCATGACGACGGCGATGCAGCAGGTCATGACGGGCGGTACGGCGACCGCGTCGTACTCGGCCACCAAGCCCCGCGTGCCGATGATCGGTAAGACCGGAACCACAGACGGCAACAAGGACACCTGGATGAGCGGTGCGAGCACCAAGGTCGCCACGGTCGTCGGCGTGATGAGCGTCACTGGGCATGACACTGACCAGCGCACCACATATTTCGACAGTCTCCGGAGCCCTGGCGCTTTGCGTTCGACGGTGCAGGCGGCCACGGCCCGGCACCGGATGTGGCCGGAGGTCATGAGCGTCGCGAACGCAAAGTACGGCGGCGACGCCTTCCCTGCGGCGTCAGGATCAATTGTCAATGCCGTGCAGGTCCCGATTCCCGACCTTCGGGGCAAGAGCCTTACCCAGGCGCAGTCGGCACTCGAGTCCGCCGGCTTCCTTTTTGTGAACGGCGGTAGCATCGACTCCGAACTGCAGACCGGCGTCGTCGCGAACACCGATCCCGCTGGAGGAACCAGCGAGGCCCGCGGCGCCGCGGTGACGGTTCACACGAGCAACGCGGCTCTCGTCATCGTGCCGGACGTGTCCGGCAAACGCGAAGCCGAAGCCCGGGCCGCCCTGTCGAACTTCACCGTGGTGAAGAACGAGACCATCGTGACGGACCCCGCTGTCACCGGCACTGTCGTGACGACGTCGCCAGCGGCAGGCAGCGCGGTCCACCCCGGCGACGCGGTCACGATCGTGGTCGGCCGGCTGGCCCCCGCCGGCGGCTGATCCGGCCCGCTGACCGCGAGCGCGGGACGCAACGCCCGCGCCCGCTGGGGCGTGGCGAAGATCAGCGGCTGGCGTCCCGAGACGCCCGGCCCGACAGGACCCCGGCGAACAGTACGGCGAGCACACCGGCCAGCGGGACGACGAGCAGGCCGAGCCGGAGTGAGGAGGCGTCAGCGATCGCGCCGACCACGGGCGGCGAGACCAGGAAGCCGACCCTGAGCAGCCAGGCGAGGATCGTCAGGCCGGAACCGGGTCTGAAGCCCGGAAGCTCATCTGCGGCGTGCATGGCCGCAGGGATGAGGGTCGCGACCCCGAGCCCGGCGAGGCCGAATCCGACCACGGTGCCCGGGATCGACGGGATCAGGAGGGCGCTTCCCATGCCGACGCAGACGATCACCCCGCCCGTTCTCGCGACCGCGCGCTGGCCGAACCGGTCCACGAGCCGATCGCCGAGCATCCGCCCGATGAACTGCATACCGTGGAGCGCGATGAAGCCGAGGCCCGCGACGAAGGCCGATGCGCCGAGGTCGACGGAGAGGTAGATCGCCGACCAGGAGCTGCCGGCGTCCTCGACAATGGCCCCGGATGCAGCGATGAGCACGAGGGCGAGCAGCACCGCGTATTTCGCCAGCACGCCCACCGCCCGTCCGGTGCGCGTCTGCACTCCGGCCGGAGCACTGGCGGCGCGCGCCTCGTCCGGTTCGGGGCCGGACAGGAGCATGCGGTACGACAGCACGGCCAGAAGGCTGAACAGCACGGCGGAGAGGGTGAGGTGCACGGCCAGGGGAATGCCGAGCCCCGCGGCGAGGGACCCGAGTGCGCCGCCGGATACCGCACCGATACTCCAGACCGCGTGGAACGAGTTGAGGATGGAGCGTTTGTACAGGCGTTGCACCCGAAGCGCGTGTGAGTTCTGGGCGACGTCGGTGATCGAGTCCATTGCGCCGGCCAGGAACAGCCCGGCCGCGAGCGGAAACCAGGCAGGGGCCACCCCGGCGAGCAGGATGCCGATCGCCGTGAAAACCGTGGCGATGATCGCCACCCGCGAGGAGCGGAAGCGGCGCACGAGCATCCCGGCCGTCAACCCGGCGATGAGCGCGCCGAGCGGGTATGCGGCGACCGCAAGGCCGAATTCCGCATTCGTCAGGCCGAGGTCGACCTTGATCTCGGGATAACGCGGGAGCAGGTTCGCAAAGATCGCGCCGTTGGTGAAGAACAGAACGCCGACCGCGATCCGGGCGCGGCGGGCCGCTACCGGCGGCCGGGAGAACTGGTTCGCGGCGTGGCCGTCCTGACTCGACGTTCCGGCCGCGGTCGCGCCCCTGCTCTCATCCGTGCTCTCAACGTTCACGGTCGAAGGCTACAGGCTGGCAGCAACGCCATCCGCGGGCGGCCGCTGGAGGAGCTCGATCAGGAGGATCGCGACGAGGGCCGTGACGGCGGTGCCGATGATCACGCCGGGCGACAGTGGGCGGACGAACAGCACGACGGCCGTAGCCGCCAGTGCCACTACGATCCGCGCGTATCGCCGCACGGTGTAGAGCCAGACTCCGAACGCTCCCGTCGTTCCGCCGCGCCGTTCCGCCGACGAGCGGACGCTCCTGGCGGAGTCGACGGTCAGCCGGCGCACCACGATCGCGCCGCGGAACGGACCAGCGAGGTACGCCACCACAGCCACGGTCACGCCTGCGGTCCCCACTGCCACCGCCGTCGCGCTTATGAACGGCACGATCGCCTCATAGGTGGCCAGTGCGGCATCCCGCGGCATGTACTGCGGCGAGACGGAACCCGCGAAGAGGATGCGCCCGACCGAGATTCCCGTTGCGAGCACCGCCATCGACAGCGCGAGCAGGAGGCCGGCCCAGATCAGCGCCCGCGCCTTCCGCCTCGCCACCACGACGCCGGCGGCCAGGAGCAACAGGCTGGCCCACGGCAGTACGAAACCCAGGATGTCGAGGATCTGGTAGGCGACCCGTGCCTGGACAAGGGCGTCGGACTGGGCGACCTGGATGGTGCGGTTGATTTCCGGGATCCGATCGGCGAGTGCGAAGCCCTGCGCGACGAGGGCGCTCTTGACCGCTGCAATGGTCGGCGCCAGTTGGATGCCGACCTCGCCCTGGGCTCCGATGGTGAGCGGCCCGTTCGTATCGCCCTGCAGCGCCGCGATGACCTGGGAGTGGCTGACCCGCAGGGTCTGCTCCCAGATGTTCGCGAAGGCGTCGGAGGCGATCAGCCGCTGTGTCGCCGTGCGCACCAGGGAACGGGCGCCCTCAACGGCCGGCTGCTTGAGCAAGCGGAGGGCGACCTGAGCCCTCGGCGGCAGGTTGAGCTGGGCGATCCCATCGAAGAGGTCCGTTGCGATGGCCTCGAAGTCGACCTGGTCGTCGATCACGGTCGTGATCTGGTCAACGAGGAACGCCTGGAATGCCGGATCGTCGACAAGAGGAGACAGGGTGGCGACGAATCGGCCGGTGTCGGTGACTTCGGTCTTGGTCCACGCGGCGACGACGGCGACCGGGGCGAGAATGACGCCGATGGCGATCAGGAGCGCGGCGCAGAATGCGCGGAGCCGGAGCGATGCCCTGCTGGGTTCATACACCGCGGGAGTGCTCGGCGGTGCGGTCTCCAGCCGGGCCTGCAACTGGGCGACCTGGGCCGAAAGACGTTCGATTTGCTGCTCGGGGGTTTCGATCTGCGCCATCGGGTCCATGCCTCTCGCGAGTGCGCGCCAAGTCTCTTGCTCAGCCACATTATGGCGCAGACTGTCGGATTCGGCACGGAATTCCGCTAGACTGTCCCCCGTGAAGGGGAGTATCCCTCAAAGCCCACTGGGTGAGTTATCAGTGGGTTCGATGATCTGATCGTCAACACGGACCGCGGTGCAGGGGTTCCGGTCGGATCGGCGGCGTGTCTTCGTCGCGGGAGAGACTTTCAGGTTATCTGCCTGCCCTCCTCTCCTCGAAAGGCCCCTCCGTGGATCTTGCCCTTCCCCTCTGGTTCGAAATCGGCTCCCTGGTCGTCCTGACCCTTGTCCTGGTCGCTGACCTGCTGATCGTGTACAAGCGACCGCACGTGCCCTCGATGCGCGAAGCCAGCCTGTGGGTCGTCTTCTATGTCGTGCTCGCCCTGCTGTTCGCGCTCGCGATGCTGCTCCTCGCCGATGCCGAGCACGCCGGGCAGTTCCTCGCCGGCTGGCTCACCGAGTACAGCCTCAGCATCGACAATCTCTTCGTCTTCGTCATCATCATGGCGAGATTCTCCGTTCCCCGGAAATACCAGCAGGAAGTGCTCATGGTGGGCATCATCATCGCGCTCGTCCTGCGCCTGATCTTCATCCTCCTCGGCGCGTCCCTCATCGAGAACTTCAGCTGGATCTTCTACATCTTCGGGGCCTTCCTTCTCTATACGGCCGTGCACCAGGCCGTCGCCAAGGAACCGGACGCCAACGAGGCCGACAACGCCTTCGTGAAGATGATCCGTCGCCGCCTGCGGATCTCCCCGACCTTCGACGGGTCGAAGATCCGCACCACCGTCAAGGGACGTCGGGTCTTCACCCCGATGCTGATCGTCTTCATCGCGATCGGTACGACGGACCTCGTATTCGCCCTCGACTCGATCCCGGCCATCTTCGGGATCACGACGAGCCCGTTCATCGTCTTCACGGCCAATGTCTTCGCCCTGATGGGACTCCGGCAGCTCTATTTCCTGCTCGGCGGGCTGCTCGAACGACTGGTCTACCTCAAGTACGGGATCGCCTTCATCCTGTTCTTCATCGGCGTCAAGCTCGTCTCGCACGCGCTCCACACCAACGAGGTCCCGTTCATCAACGGCGGCAACGGGGTGGGCTGGGCGCCGGAGATCGACACCTGGACCTCGCTCGGCGTGATCGTTGTCTCCATGGCCATCGCCACGGTCGCGAGCCTGATCAAGGCGAACCGCGACGCCCGCGCCCGCGGTCGCAGCCTCGGCGAGGAGCTGTCGCTCACCGAAAAGGAGTAGCCCGGGCGCGGAGTGCGCGGCGGCGCGAAAAGCCCCCCCGAATTGGTACCGTAGGAACTCTGACGCCTCGCCGAGGCGCGATCGGGTCGGCTCGGAACACGCGCCGCAGCACGAGGGAGTACCGGCTTGGTCCAGAGCGCAGACACGATGACCCTCCCAACGGTGACGGTCTCATTCACCGTAGGGGCGCGGAGCGAGGTCGGCCAGGTGCGGCAGCTCAACGAGGACAGCTTCATGGCCCACTCTCCGGTGTTCCTCGTGGCCGACGGCATGGGCGGGCATGCCCACGGCGACGAGGCGAGCCAGACCGTGCTTCGGGTCTTCGAAGAACACATCGAGGCCGGTCGTCCCTCAACGCCCGAGCGCATCCTCGACGCGATCCATTCGTCCAACGACGCCGTGCGCGACCTGAGTGGCGCAGAGGACTTCGGAACCGCGGTGAGCGGCACCACGCTGGCCGGGGTGGCCTTCGTCGACGCCGGCGCCGATGTCGGCCTGCACTGGATGGCTTTCAACGTGGGCGACTCCCGCATCTACACGTGGGACGGGGTGCACCTCACCCAGCTGTCTGTCGACCATTCTGCGGTGCAGGAACTCGTCGACGCGGGACTGATCACGCCGCGGTCCGCCGAACTCCATCCCGAACGGAACATCATCACGAGGGCGATCGGAACGGATGAGTTCGTCGACGCGGATGTGTGGCTCGTACCCGCATCCGGTCGCCGCGCGTTCCTGATCTGTTCAGACGGCCTCACCAAGGAGCTCGAACCGGACGACATCTCGAGGCTCCTCGCTGAGCACCAGGCCGACGGCCAGCAGGCCGTCGTGGACGCCCTCGTCGACGAGGCGCTCGCGCGCGGCGGGCACGACAATGTCACGGTCGTCTTCGTCGAATCCGTCGTGTCGCCATCGTGACCTCCGGCGAAGACTCGGCGCGAAGTGTTAGCCTGTCCGGGTGCTGTTCGGTCGACTCCTTCTTATCTGCCGCGACGAGTCCCAATTCTGAGGCCTCCCTCGTCGCGGAGACTGTCGTTGGCTGCCATCAAATCTTGAGGAAGACGCACACACATGACTAACGCATCGATGTCGGGCGAACGCCCACGCACCCTGGCCGAGAAAGTCTGGGACAAACACCTGGTCAGCAAGGGTTCCGATGGTACCCCTGACCTGATTTACATCGACCTGCACCTCGTTCACGAGGTCACGAGCCCGCAGGCGTTCGACGGCCTGCGCCTCGCCGGGCGCCCACTGCGCCGACCGGACCTGACGATCGCGACCGAGGATCACAACACTCCGACTCTCGCGATCGACCGGCCGATCAAGGACCTCACGAGTCGCACCCAGATCGAGACGCTCCGCCGAAACTGCGAGGAATTCGGCGTGCGGCTGCACTCACTCGGCGACATCGAGCAGGGCATCGTGCACGTCGTCGGCCCGCAGCTCGGGCTCACCCAACCGGGCATCACCGTCGTCTGCGGAGACTCGCACACCTCGACCCACGGCGCCTTCGGGGCCATGGCACTCGGCATCGGCACGAGCGAGGTCGAACACGTCATGGCCACCCAGACCCTGCCGCTGCAGCCGTTCAAGACCATGGCCATCACAGTCGACGGCACCCTGCGACCCGGCGTCACCGCCAAGGACGTGATCCTCGCCGTGATCGCGAAGATCGGCACCGGCGGCGGCCAGGGCTACGTGCTCGAATACCGCGGCAGCGCCATCCGCGCCCTCTCGATGGAGGGCCGCATGACCATCTGCAACATGTCGATCGAGGCAGGCGCCCGCGCGGGCATGGTCGCACCGGATGCGACGACGTACGCCTACCTGAAGGGTCGCGCCCACGCGCCGGCCGGCCAGGACTGGGACGACGCGATCGCGTACTGGGAGACCCTCGCGACCGACGAGGGCGCCGTCTTCGACGCCGAGGTCGTTCTCGACGCCGACACCCTCGAACCCTTCGTGACGTGGGGAACCAACCCCGGCCAGGGCGTCTCGCTGAGCGAGACTGTGCCTGACCCGGCCGACGTGACCGACGCCAACGAGCGAGCCGCCGCCCAGCGCGCCCTCGAATACATGGACCTCGCCGCGGGGACCCGCATGAAGGACATCCGGGTCGACACCGTCTTCCTCGGTTCCTGCACCAACAGCCGCGTCGAAGACCTCCGCGCTGCCGCGGAGATCGTGAAGGGCCAGACCATGGCGCCCGGCCTGCGGATGCTCGTCGTGCCCGGTTCCGCTCGCGTGCGGATCGAGGCCGAGGCCGAAGGCCTGGACAAGATCTTCACCGACTTCGGCGCCGAATGGCGCTTCGCCGGCTGCTCGATGTGCCTCGGCATGAACCCCGACCAGCTCGCCCCCGGCGAGCGGTGCGCCTCGACCAGCAACCGCAACTTCGAGGGCCGCCAGGGCAAGGGCGGGCGCACCCACCTGGTCTCCCCGCTCGTCGCGGCTGCCACGGCGATCCGCGGCACCCTCTCGAGCCCGTGGGACCTCGTCGCCGCCGGCCTCGTCACGGCCGACGCTATCCCCGCCGAACTGGCCCCTGCTGCGGCACCGGCACTGGATGGAGCACTCTGACCATGGACAAGTTCCTCACCGTCACGGGCGTCGCGCTGCCGCTGCGCCGCTCCAATGTCGACACCGACCAGATCATCCCAGCCGTCTACCTCAAGCGCGTCACCAAGACCGGCTTCGAAGACGCCCTCTTCGCGGCGTGGCGGACCGACCCGGACTTCGTGCTCAACCGGCCGGAGTTCACGGGCGCGCGGATCCTGGTGGCCGGGGCCGACTTCGGCACGGGCTCATCCCGCGAACACGCCGTCTGGGCCTTGCGCGACTACGGTTTCGACGTCGTGCTCAGCCCCCGGTTCGGCGATATCTTCCGCGGCAATGCCGGCAAACAGGGCCTGCTTGCCGCGCAGATCACCGAGGACGATGCCCAGAAGCTCTGGAGCATCATCGAGGCCGACCCGGGAATAGAACTCACTGTCGATCTGGTTGCGCGTACAGCACGCGTCGGCGATTTCACAGTGCCATTCCAGGTCGACGACTACACCCGTTGGCGCCTCCTCGAAGGCCTTGACGACATTGGCCTGACCCTGCGTGATGAAGCGCGGATCGCAGAATTCGAATCCCATCGGGAGCCGTGGCGGCCCCGTACTCTCCCCGCAAGGCAGGTAAATTTGTGAGCACCATCAGCGAGATCGCCCAGAACCGTGAAGACGCAGCCGTGAAGGCGCAGCTCCTCGAAGACGAACAAAACCGTGAGAACGCACAGAGCTGGGGGGCCGCTGTGGGGCTGAAAGGCGACAAGATCACGATCCGCGGCGGCATCCCGCTGATCGGCCGCATCGAACTCAAGGGCGCGAAGAACCTGGTCACCAAGGCCATGGTCGCCTCCCTGCTCGGCGAGAGCCCGAGCATCCTGAAGAACGTCCCCAACATCAGCGACGTGCGCATCGTGCGCGAGCTGCTCGCGGTGCACGGCGTCAAGGTCACCGATGGCCCCGAGCCCGGAGAGCTCCTGCTCGACCCCGTCGACGTCGAGAGCGCGCACTTCGCCGCGATCGACGCGCACGCGGGGTCCTCCCGTATCCCGATCCTCTTCTGCGGGCCGCTCCTGCACCGCCTCGGCGAAGCCTTCATCCCCGACCTCGGCGGTTGCCGCATCGGCGACCGGCCGATCGACTACCACCTCGAGGTGCTGCGCAAGTTCGGCGCAGTCGTCGACAAGCAGCCCAACGGCATCCGCATGTCCGCCCCGAACGGGCTGCACGGCGCCAAGGTCTCCCTCCCGTACCCGAGCGTCGGCGCGACCGAGCAGGTCCTGCTCACCGCCGTGCGCGCAGAGGGCATCACCGAGCTCAAGGGCGCGGCGATCGAGCCCGAGATCATGGACCTGATCAACATCCTGCAGAAGATGGGTGCGATCATCACGGTCGACACCGACCGGGTCATCCGCATCGAGGGCGTCGAACGACTCGAGGGCTTCAACCACCGGGCGCTCTTCGACCGGAACGAGGCGGCGAGCTGGGCGGCAGCCGCGCTCGCGACCGACGGCGACATCTTCGTCGGCGGCGCCCGCCAGTCCGAGATGCTGACCTTCCTCAACGTGTTCCGCAAGGTCGGAGGCGCCTTCGAGATCCACGACGACGGCATCCGTTTCTACCACCCGGGCGGCGACCTCAAGCCCGTCGTCATCGAAACGGATGTGCACCCCGGCTTCATGACCGACTGGCAGCAGCCGCTCGTCATCGCCCTCACGCACGCGCACGGCGTGTCGATCGTGCACGAGACCGTCTACGAGCAGCGTTTCGGCTTCGTCGACGCGCTCGTCGAGATGGGCGCGACGATCCAGATCCACCGCGAATGCCTCGGCGGCCACCCGTGCCGCTTCGGGCAGCGCAACTTCAACCACTCCGCCGTCATCGCAGGTCCGACGAAGCTGCACGGCGCCGACATCGAGGTTCCCGACCTGCGCGGCGGTTTCAGCCATCTGATCGCGGCGCTCACGGCCGAGGGCACCTCGACGGTCAGCAACGTCGGAATCATCAGCCGCGGATACGAAAACTTCATCACCAAGCTGCGGCTGTTGGGGGCGGACTTCGATCTCGAAGGATAATGGCCCTGTGCCAGTCAATGGAGCAAGTCCGTCCGAACCGTCCGCCGATCCCGATTCGACAGTGAAGCCGGTGAGGGTGCGCAAGGAGACCTTGCAACCCTCCGTGTTCTGGATCCTGGCGACGATCGTGCTGCCCGCGGTCAACCTCGCGGTGCGCTACCGGGTGACCGACGCCCGCAAGTTCCCGCAGGCCGGGGCGTTCGTGCTGTCGCCGAACCACTTCAGTGAGATCGACCCGATCGTCGTCGGGGCGCTCGCGTGGAAGCTCGGACGTGCTCCCCGGTTCATGGCGAAGGCATCCGTGTTCAAAATTCCCGTGCTCGGCTGGCTGCTGCGGAAGTCCGGCCAGATTCCCGTCGAACGCGGCGGGGTCGCGCGCGGCAACGAACCCGTCAAAGCGGCCAGGCGGCTCGTCGACCGCGGACAGATGGTCATCGTGTACCCCGAGGGGTCACTCACCCGCGACCCCGAGCTGTGGCCGATGCGCGGGAAGACCGGTGCCGTGCGGATCGCACTCGAGCAGGGCATTCCCATCGTGCCGATGGCGCACTGGGGAACCCAGGACCTGATGCCGCGATATTCGAAGCGGATCAGCCCGTTTCCCCGCAAGACGGTGCACGTGAAGATCGGCGATCCGCTGTCCTTCGACGAATTCAAGGGACGCAGCCTCGACACGGCGACCCTGAACGAGGCGACGGCAATCCTGATGGATGCCATCACCGGGCTTCTCGAAGACCTCCGCGGCGAGAAGGCCCCGGCGAAGCGCTGGAACCCCTCAGAGCACGACCAGAAGGAGACCGGCCGTTTTGAAGGCTAAGCAACCGCAGGGCGTCCCTGTCGGTACCCGCGTCGCCGTGCTCGGAGCCGGAAGCTGGGGAACCACCTTTGCCAAGATCCTGAGCGACGGCGGCGCCGATGTCGTACTGTGGGCCCGCCGGCCGGAACTCGCCCGCGAGATCACGGAGGGTCGTCGAAACAGCGACTACCTCCCCGGCATCAACCTCCCGATCGGGTTGCGCGCGACGCCGCACCTGGACCAGGCACTCGCGGGTGCCGAACAGGTGTTCATCTCCGTTCCGAGCCAGTCGCTGCGGGAGAACCTGGTCCTGATGGAGCCGTTCCTCGAACCCGGGGCCATCCTGGTCTCGCTCATGAAGGGCGTCGAACGCGGCTCCGGCCAGCGGATGAGCCAGATCATCGAAGAGATGCTTCCGATCGATCCGCACCACATCGCGGCGATCTCGGGACCCAACCTGGCCCTCGAAATCGCCCGCGAGCAGCCGACCGCCGCCGTCGTGTCCTCGACGAGCCTCGAGACGGCCCAGGCGGTCGCGATCCTCGCGACCAACGGGTACTTCCGCTCCTACGTCAACACCGACGTGATCGGCACTGAGTTCGGCGGCGTGCTGAAGAACCTCATCGCCGTCGCGATCGGTATCGTCGACGGTGTCGGCTACGGCGAGAACACCAAGGCCTCGATCATCACCCGCGGCCTCGTCGAGATGACCGACTTCGCCGTCGCATACGGAGCGCAGCCGGAGACCCTCGCCGGCCTCGCCGGCCTCGGCGACCTCATCGCCACCTGCCAGTCCCCGCTCTCGCGTAACAACACCGCCGGGCGTCTCCTTGGCCAGGGCTACAGCATCGCGGACGTCGTCAAACAGATGCAGCAGACCACGGAGGGCCTCGCGTCCGTCGGCCCGATCCTCGATCTCGCCAGGGCCAAGGGCGTCGACATGCCCATCGTCGAACAGGTGCGGCAGGTGCTGGCCGGTACGCTGAAACCGCGGGACATCGCCCCTCACCTCACCACGGATTCGGCGGAGCCGCAGGGCGAAAGGACAATTGATGACGGACAAGCTCACGGTAGCGCTGCTCTTTGGGGGTCGGTCAAGCGAACACTCGATCAGCTGCGCCACGGCCGGCGGAGTCCTGGCGGCAATTGACCGGTCGCGTTACGACGTGATCCCGATCGGGATCACCCGCGACGGCGCATTCGTGCTCGAAGCGGATGACCCGGCACACTTCGCCCTCGGATCCTCGGCCGCCGAGCTGCCCGTGGTCACCGACAACGGCAGCCGGGTGCACTGGCCGGAATCAGCGCTCGACCGCACCCTCCGCGTCGTGGACGCGCCCGGCGCATCCGCTCGCTCCCTCGGCACCGTCGACCTCGTCTTCCCGATCCTGCACGGGCCATACGGCGAGGACGGCACCATCCAGGGCCTCCTCGAACTGCTCGGCCTGCCATTCGTCGGCTCCGGAGTGCTCGCGTCTGCGCTCGGGATGGACAAGCACTTCACCAAGACCGTGTTCCAGCAGGCCTCCCTCCCGGTGGCGCCGTGGCGCACGATCACCGCGGCCGACTGGGCCGAGGCGCCCGGGATGGCGTATGCGGCCCTCGCCGAACTCGGTCTGCCCGCCTTCGTGAAGCCGGCCCGCGCCGGGTCGAGCGTCGGCGTGAGCCGGGTCACGGACCCCGCCGGCCTGGTCCGTGCCATGGAGACCGCTCTCGCGGAGGACGACAAGGTCCTGATCGAGGCCGGCCTCGTGGGCCGTGAACTCGAGGTCGCCGTGCTGCAGGGCCGTCCGGGGGAGCCGTCCCGGGCATCCGTCGCCGGGGAGGTACTCGTCACCGGGCGCGACTTCTACGACTTCGACGCCAAGTATCTGGGAGCGGCGGGCATCGAACTGGTGTGCCCGGCCGCCCTGACCCCGGCCGAGCTCGCCGAGATGCAGCGGATGGCGATCCGGGCGTTCGACGCCATCGACGGCGCCGGACTCGCGCGGGTCGACTTCTTCCTCACCGACACCGGCTGGGTCATCAACGAGATCAAC
>NZ_JASJVI010000064.1:0-21216 GCF_035019865.1 Cryobacterium sp. 10I5 | reverse complement strand
AAAGTGCCCCCGACGGGCCGCCCCGAAGGCGGGCGCGCCCCGTACTGGAGGCCCGACGATGACAACTCTGAACCCCTATCTCTCCTTCCGTGACTCGGCCAGGGCGGCCATGGACCTGTACGAGTCGGTCTTCGGGGGCACGCTCACACGCAGCACCTTCGCCGAGTTCCACACCAGTGACGATCCCGCTGAGGGCGACAAGATCATGCATTCCGCTCTGACGACGGACAGCGGGATGGTCCTGATGGCGGCGGACACCCCTAACAGTATGGAACTGTCACCGGGCAGCAGTTTCTCGGTGTCGCTGAGCGGTGACGACGAGGCGGAACTGAACGGATACTTCGAGAAGCTGGCCGCGGGAGGGACCGTGCTCCAGCCACTCGCCAAGGCGCCGTGGGGAGACAGCTTCGGAATGCTCATCGACCCGTTCGGCGTGACCTGGCTGGTCAACATCGCGGGTTCGGGGAGCGCTCCGACCGAGTGATCAGAAGCCGGGCGGGGCGTCGAGGCTGATCGAGTCGTCTTCCGTACCGTCGACAAGGCGCTGCAGGGCGTTGCGCACGAGCAGGCCGCGCATGGTGTCGCGGTGCGCACGCGCCTTCGGCAGGAAGTGCGGCACATACCCGTAGACGGCGTGGCTCTTCTTCGAGCCGAGGTACGGGCCGGGGGGAGTGTCCGCGAGCGGTACGAACGGGATTCCGAGGAAGTCACGCATCTTGCGCAGCGGCCGGTCGTCGACGATCGACACGATGTGTTTGATGCGGTGCACGAGCGCGGAGAGATACATCGCACGGTAGAGCTGCACGCTCACCGCTGCTTCGCCGCGCCGGTAGTGGGGGAGGACGGCGACGGTGCCGATGTCCCAGATTTCGGTGGGATCGGAAATCGCATGAAAGCGGAACGCCTCGTCGAGTTCCAGATTGAACGGTTCGTGCGCGGCATCGTTGAGGCTCTTGAGTCCATGGGGGGAATCCTCGATGATTCGCAGGACTCCGCTCGGCATGCACGTGTCCCTGTCGATGGAGATGAAGAAAGTGCTCGTCTCCTCGTACGCCCCGTATTCGTCTGTCATCTGTGCGGCATCGTTGCCGAACGTCGCCTCGAAGACGACTCGTTCCACGTGCCGGCCGACGTTCGAGAACGGGCTCCGGCCGTCGACCTCGATCGCGACGAGCCGGTAGTGCTCCGGGAGCTCGCCCGTGCGCGCGTCGAGCAGCCGGACGGTGAGGTCCTCGAGCTCGGCGTCGCTGAGGTCGTATCGGGGGCTGAACACCTCGGCGCCGATCTCGGTATCGGTGTCGCGTGTCGGCACTAAAATTCCTTGTATTCGGCGCTGGCGCTGCCGAAGAAATTCTTCGTGTATTCGACGGCAACAAGGGGGTCGAACGGCTTGCAGGTGTAGATGTCGACACTGTAGAAGAGCACCGGCTGTTCCCACGCGTAGAAGTGCGCCCCCGACGTTTCCCAGTGCGTCCACCCGGCCCAGCCGAACAGGTCGCTGCGGTGCGTGACCGGCTCGATCAGGCCTTTCATGTCGAGCACCGGGGCAAGCCCTGCCAGGTAGTCAATGATCTGCACTGCGCTGATCGGTTCTGCCGGGTAGGCCTCGATGACCAGACGCTGCCGGTAGATGCTTGGTGCAAGGTCGCGCATGAAAGCCATTCCCCCAGTGATGTGATCAAGAGCTAGGGGTAAAGAATCCCCGGCAGCAGCCGTTTCCCCAGGGCGACATCGGAACCTGAGACTGAGCGGTGCTGCCTCACTGTACGCCCCCCAGACAGCCATCGCGGTCAGGGGCCACGTTCGACCGTGCGGACGAGCCCCCGGCGGGTCCCTTTTCTTCCCCGTGATGCCGGTGCACACTGAGCGAATGCGCAGGCCTTCCGTCACGAGACACCCGGGAAAGAGGCAGGCCGTGCGTCCGGTGGTCGGGGCCGCCGTGCTGGTGATCCTCCTGCTTGGCCTTCCCTTCGCGGCGATCCAGGTGGCGGGAGCGAGTCGGTCGGACCCCGCGATATCCGCCGCGGCTCCCTCCCCGACGCCGGTGCCGACCGCATCCGCCCGATCGACGCAACCGACGCAACCGACGCAACCGACGCAACCGACGCAACCCCCACCGGTGCTCAGGGCGATGGATTCTGACAATCCGATCACCGATCCCGCCTGGTTCGTGCAGGCGTACGAGGCCGGTTTCCGGCTCTACATCCTCAGTTCCACGGAGTTCGGCACCTGCACGCCTCTTGCCCGCACGCAGGCGCAGCTCGCGATGGCCCTGGACGCCGGTCTCGCCGTGGCCGCGTACACCAGAGATCCGCGCTGCTGGCGCGAGGGGATCGCGGCGACGGGATCCTTCCGCATCCGGCTCCAGTTCTTCGCCCTCGACATCGAGTCCGGAGGACCGCCTCTCACCAGGGAGATGATCACGGGCGTCCAGTCCAGCGGGGTGCGTCCCGTCGTCTACACCGGTGCGCGGATGTGGGACGACATCATGGGGGCCGCAACCACGGAATTCGGCGATGTCGCACTCTGGGATGCCGCGCCCGTCCCGCCAGGCCTGGTTGCCATGCCGGGCCTCCCTGACGACCCCGCCGATCTCCTGTCGCCGGCACCGATCGCCTTCGGAGGCTGGAACGCGGGCGGGAATCTCCGCATCGGTGTGCAGCAGCATTTCGAACGGGTCTTCAACGGCGTCAACATCGATGTGAACACCTTTGCGGCCTCGTTCCTGTACTGAAGCAGCAGCGATCCACCGCACCGCGTATTATGGCGGCGTGAAGCCCTTCCTGCTCCTGGCCACCCGTCCGGAGGACGAAGCCGCTGACGACGAGTACGAGGGCTTCCTGAGCGCCGGCGGACTGACTCCCGATGCCCTGCACCGGGTCAGGCTCGAGGCGGCCCCTCTGCCCGCGATCCGCCTGGACGACTACTCCGGCGTCATCGTCGGCGGCAGTCCGTTCAACGCAGGCGATCCCGAAGCGACCAAGTCCGTCACTCAGGTCCGCGTCGAAGCGGAACTCCAGCCGCTCCTCGACCTCGTCGTCGCCCGTGATTTCCCCTTTCTCGGTGCCTGCTACGGCATCGGACTTCTCACAGCCCACGGCGGAGGGGTCGTCGACGGCACCTGGCCGGAGGACGCCGGCCCGACCAGGGTGAGCCTGACCGAGGACGGCGCAGCCGACCCGCTGTTCGGTATCCTCGAGCCGGACTTCGAGGCCTTCGTCGGGCACAAGGAGGCGTGCACGGTCCTCCCGCGCGGCGCCGTGCTCCTCGCCACCGGCGAGAACTGCCCGGTCCAGGCGTTCCGGGTGGGACGGAACGTCTACGCGACCCAATTCCATCCCGAACTCACCAACGCGAGCATCCTGACCCGCATCCGGATCTACCGCGACAACGGCTATTTCAAGCCGGATGCCCTGACCGAGGTCATCGCGAACATCACGGCCGCCACGGTGACCCAACCGGCGAACCTGATGCGGGCTTTCGTTCGGCGCTTCGGCACCGAATAGGCCGCGCCACCAAATAAACTGACACGGATGCCAACCTCACTCGCGACCCCGTATGAAGACCTGCTTCGCCACACCCTGGCGACGGGCACCGCCAAGGGCGACCGGACCGGTACCGGAACCACGAGCATCTTCGGCGCCCAGCTTCGTTTCGACCTCCGTGCGGGCTTTCCGCTCATCACGACGAAGCGCGTGCACTTCAAGTCGATCGCCTACGAGCTCCTGTGGTTCCTCCGGGGCGAGAGCAACGTCGGATGGCTCCGGGACCACGGGGTCAGCATCTGGGACGAATGGGCGTCGAAGACCGGAGACCTCGGTCCGGTCTACGGGGTGCAGTGGCGTTCCTGGCCCACTCCGGACGGCGGCCACATCGATCAGATCGCCCAGGTGATCGAAACGCTGAAGACAGACCCCGATTCGCGCCGCATGATCGTGTCGGCCTGGAACGTCGCCGACATCCCGTCGATGGCGCTCGCCCCCTGCCACGCGCTCTTCCAGTTCTACGTCGCCGACGGCCGCCTGTCCTGCCAGCTCTACCAGCGCAGCGCCGACCTCTTCCTGGGCGTCCCGTTCAACATCGCGAGTTACGCGCTCCTGACCCACCTCGTCGCCGCCCAGGCCGGACTCGAGGTCGGCGACTTCATCTGGACCGGCGGGGACTGCCACATCTACGACAACCACCGCGACCAGGTCGCCGAACAGCTCACCCGCGCCCCGTATCCGCTCCCAACGCTCCGCATCACCGCCGAACGCCCGAGCATCTTCGACTACGAGTACGAGGACTTCGAGGTCGTCGGCTACCAGCACCACCCCGCGATCAAGGCACCCGTTGCCGTCTGACCCCCACGCTCCCGCGATTGCACTGATCTGGGCGCAGGCACATGACGGGATCATCGGCAGTGCCGGGTCTATTCCCTGGCACCTACCCGAGGACCTCGCGCATTTCAAGGCCGTGACGGATGCCGCGACGATCGTGATGGGTCGACGCACCTGGGATTCGCTGCCCGAACGATTCCGGCCGCTCCCGGGGCGACGCAACGTCGTCGTCACGCGGGATGCAGGCTGGGCCGCTGCCGGAGCCGAACGCGCGGGGTCCGTCGACGAGGCCCTCGCCCGAGACGCTTCACCCACTGACCCGGCGGCGACTGACCCGGCGGCGACTGACCCGGCCGCGACGATCTGGGTGATCGGCGGAGGCGAGGTCTACCGTGACGCCCTTGCCCGCGCCTCACGCCTCGAGATCACCGAGCTGGACCTTGCCGTTCCGGGCGACACGCGCGCCCCCGCGGTCGACGGGGACTGGACGCGTACCCACGCCTCTGAATGGACGGTCTCGAGGACCGGCATCCGCTTTCGTTTTGTCGGGTACGAGCGGCCTGTTCCGGGGCGCTGACGTCTCTTCGGGCACCGACGTCTCCCTGAGCTCCGGGCTCTCCGGCGGCATCGGCTTCGCCTGCAGCTCTGGCGCCACCGTGACGCGGCGTTCGGGACTCGTCCAGCGGCCGCTCGACGGCGTCAGGAACGCCTGGGGCAGGGTCGCGAGGCAGATCGCCGCATCGACGACGCGCACGAGCGGAAAGGCGAACCCGAGCACCAGATAGCTCGGCCGCCGGGTCACAGCGACCACGAGCACGGTCAACAGGTAGTCGGGCACGAGCACACCGATCAGGATCAGGGTCGGCGGCACCGCGTTCGTCAGCTGCGTGGCGATGCCGGACGGGTCCGTCGCCGTCGCCTCCCAGATGACCGCACCGACAGACACGACGAGGAGCGGCAGGAACAGCAACATCATCACACTGCTCGTCACGAGCTCGAAGACGTGGAGCGCGAGCGCACCCCAGAACCAGCCGAGCCGGAATCCGTGGCGGCGCAGCGTCTGCCAGAATCCCAGGGTCCACCGCCGCAGCTGCCGGGTGTAGTCGTGGAGATTGTCCGGGTCCTGGGTCGAGGCTCTCGCGATCGAGGGATGGAACGCGATCCGGCCGAGTTTGCGCGCGTGCACTTCGAAGGTCATGTTGAAGTCCTCGATGGCGAGTCCGGGCGGATTGATGTCGATGCTTCCGAGTACCTGGCTGCGGTACATGCTCGCGAAGCCGGGAACGATCGAGATCACGTTCGCGAGCCTGGCCGCCTGGCCGTACTTGAGCAGGTACTGCACCATGACGTAGAAACGTTCCCGGTACGCGATCAGGAAACGTCCCATCATCGTCGCAGGGGGAGGATCCGCGATCGTCGAGGCGCACGCCGCAACCGCCACGATCCCCGGATCCTGGAAGCAGGGCAGCCCGGTCCGGAGGTAGTCGGGGGCGAGAACGGTGTCCGCGTCCAGGAGCACGACGACGGGAAAGCGGCGCGCGAGATCGAAATGGTCGATCGCGGCGACGAGAGCGCCGGCCTTTCCACGATTCGGCTCGAGTTCGAGCACGTTCGCGCCGCTCGCTCTCGCGAGGTCCGCCGTGCGGTCGACGGAGGCATCCGAAACGACGAAGACGTGCCCGACAGGAACCTGGCCCGCTGCGGAGCCGATCGTCGCGGTGATCACTTGTTCCTCGTCGTGGGCGGCGATCAGGATTGCGACCTCGTCCGCGGAGATCAGGGGGTCCTCCGGCTCGTCGGCCGACCGGCGGCGGGTGCTCTCGGCCACGGCTCGGATGAGTCCGACCGTGGTCCAGAGCAGGGTATTGATTCCCACAACAAGAATGAAGATGACGAAGAAGGTAAGCATCTGTGCCCCCGGGTGAAATCGAACGTCCCACGCTGGTACCGGAGACGCCACGTCGAGACTGTCGGTGTTGACGTGCACGAAGCTACCCGACGCCGGATGGGCCCGCGCGCCCTGTCACCCGGATGGGGCTACCCGTGTGGTTAACCACATCCGGGTGTGGGTTGCCCCCGGAATAACGCACCGCCAGGTGTGCCGTTGATGCATGCAGTTACAGGCATTCATTAGTGAGGATGATGGAGGAGTGACTTTTCCGACGAGTACCTCCAATTTTCGCGCCGCCCGCGATCAGCTGCTGCGCCTCCGGGACGGCCACGCCCGTGCCGCCGCCGAATTCCGCTGGCCGGACGTCGGCGCGTCATTCAACTGGGCAGTCGACTGGTTTGACGTCATCGCGGCAGGCAACAACAACATCGCCCTGTGGATCGTCGAAGAGGACGGCCGCGAACTCAAGGTCACCTTCGCGGAGATGTCGGCACGCTCCAACCAGGTTGCGGCGTGGCTCACCCAGCAGGGTGTCGGCAAGGGCGACCACGTGATGCTCATGCTCGGCAACCAGGTCGAACTCTGGGAGCTCATGCTCGGCATCATGAAGGTCGGCGCCGTGATCCTTCCGACGTCGACCGTGCTCGCCGCCGGCGACCTCGCAGACCGGGTGCAGCGCGGTGAGGTGGACTGTGTCATCGCGAACGCGGGAGACGCCGCCAAGTTCGCGGAGATCGACGGCGACTTCCGGCGCATCTGCGTCGGCGGGACGGTTGCCGGCTGGGCCCACTACGCCGATGCCGCCCTGCTCTCCACTGCGCCGGTTCGCGTGGCCGTCGGTTCGGACGACCCGTCGCTCATCTACTTCACGTCGGGGACCACGAGCAAGCCCAAGATGGTCGTGCACACCCAGACCTCATACCCCGTCGGTCACCTCTCCACCATGTACTGGCTCGGTCTTCGACCCGGGGACGTGCACCTCGCCATCAGCTCGCCTGGCTGGGGCAAGCACGCCTGGAGCAGCTTCTTCTCGCCGTGGATCGCCGAGGCCACCGTCTTCGTCTACAACTACGGCCGGTTCGACCCGCAGGCGCTCACCGCCCAGCTGCATCGCGCCAAGGTCACGACGTTCTGTGCGCCGCCGACGGTGTGGCGGATGCTGATCCAGTCCGATGTGGGGGAGAAACCGGTCGGCCTCCGTGAGATCCTCTCCGCGGGCGAACCGCTCAACCCCGAAGTGATCAGCCAGATCCAGCGTGCCTGGGGGCTCACGATCCGCGACGGCTACGGCCAGACCGAGACGACGGCGATCGTCGGCAACGTGCCGGGGTCCGTCCTCAAGGCCGGGTCCATGGGCCTGCCCCTGCCCGGCGTCGCGATCACCCTCGTCGATCCGATCACGGGCGGTGTCGCCGAGGAGGGCGAGATCTGTCTCGACCTCAGCGAGCCCGCCGTCAATCTCATGGCCCGATACCACGGCGACCCGGTCAGGACCCAGGCCGCGCTGCGGGACGGCTACTTCCACACGGGCGACGTCGCCACGCGGGACGAGAACGGCTACATCACCTTCATCGGCCGCACCGATGACATCTTCAAGTCCTCCGACTACAAGGTGTCCCCGTTCGAGGTGGAGAGCGTGCTGCTCGAACACCCCGCTGTCGCAGAGGCAGCGGTCGTCCCCGCCCCAGACGACACCCGCCTCAACATCGCCAAGGCGTACATCCACCTCGCTGCCGGCTGGGCGCCAGACAGCGCGACAGCTCTCGCCGTGCTGCGGCACGCCCGCAATGGGCTTCCGCCATACATGCGGGTACGGCGCATCGAATTCTTCGAACTCCCGAAGACGAGCTCAGGCAAGATCCGCAGGGTCGAACTGCGGGCGCGGGAGAACGACGCCGCGGACCAGCAGCTCCGGCTCCCGGAGGAATGGCGCGACGACCAGTTCCCCGAGCTCAAGCGTTCGCCGCGAAGCTGATCCGCGCTCCCGCGAAAGCGGGTGAATCGTCGTTCTGAGCTCGGCATACCGACGGCTCACCCGCTTTCGCGAACGGGCGCGGGCTCCTGGGACAGGAGGGCGTCGATCGCTGCGAGAGGGATCGGGAGCCAATCGGGGCGGTTGAGTTTTTCGTAGACGACCTCGTAGAGGGCCTTGTCCAGTTCGAAGGCGTCGAGCAGCGGACGTTGCTCCCCGAGGCTCCGGCCGGAACGTTCGCTGTACCCGGCAAGGAACGCTCGACGGCAGGCCTGCGCCCACCCGGTAACGGCGTCGGTCCGCTCGGGAGCTTCCCGCGCCACGGTCCCGGCCGCGTAGGAGAACGACCGCAGCATGCCGGCGACATCCCGCCACGGCACGTCGACGCGGGTCCGGTCCTCGAGGGGACTGAGCGGCTCGCCCTCGAAATCGACGAGTACCCAGCCCCTGCCCGGAACAAGCAGCACCTGGCCGAGGTGCAGGTCGCCGTGGATGCGCTGCAGCCTCGGCCAGGACACCTGGGCGGCTGCGGTGAAGACTGCATCGATCGCCGGAGCGTACCTGTCGAGGGCGGGCACCTCCGCGATCGCGCGCCGGGCGCGGGCGCGCAGGCCGTCGAGCACTGCGTCGACGACCTCCGGGGTCGGCTCCGCCGTCGGCATCGCGTCCGCGAGGTCGGCGTGGACGGCCGCGGTCGCGACCCCGAGGCTCCGTGCCCGGGCAGTGAAATCTTCGTTTCTCCCCGCCGCACCCAGCACCACCCGCCAGGCGTCTTCGACCTCCGGCAGGAACTCTTGGGCGAAAGCGAGGTGGCCGCGCGCGGTGCCGTCAGGGGCACGGGCGTCCGCCCAGTCCCCGACGACACAGCCGACCGGGACGGGCACGAACCGGGAGCCGGCGCGGGCAAGTGCGGACTGCACCGTGACGTCGGGGTTGTCGCCGTGATGGAGCGCCCGGAAGACCTTGCAGATCACGGGAGTGAGGTTTCGACCGTCCGGGCCCGCGAGTTCATAGATGATCGAGGTGTTGGACTGCTCTCCCCGGAGTACCTGACTCGATACGACGGTCGGTTCGACCCCGCCCGGCGCGACTCTGTCTGCGGGTTCGCCGCCGGCGAGGCCGTTGGAGAGGGTCTCGCCCTCCGCGACCGAGAATCCGTCTGCACCAGGGCCCGACGTGCCCCGGCGGAGGATCAGCAGGAGCAGCGCCCGCGCATAGGCCGGATCCGCCGGGGCGTCATAGACGAACCGTTGCCGCCCGTCCGCTCCGGTACTGATCGTGATGAGGGCGGCCTCGCCCCCAGGGAGCGCCACCTCCCTCTCGGTCACGGGAAGCTGGTAGACCGTCCGGCGGGGGTCGCCGGCGTCGACGACGCAGTCGGTGCGGATCAGTACCCCCGGCTCGCCGGAGGGCAGCGTCCAGCCGCCGACACGCGAGAGCGCCACCGGGTGACCCGTGTCCGAAAACCAGCGCTGCCGGGCGGCCCAGGAACTCACCTCGGCGCTCACTGCGGATCCGAGTACATTCGCGGTCATGCCGCCAGCGTACGCCAGCGGGAGAGTGTGGCCCGCAGACATTGCGATCAGCTTCGAAACGATGCTGCCCAGCCAATGTCCCTGAGGCAGAACCGTTATTTGACGGCGTATTCACAGGAAAGTGATAGCGTCCGGCAAGCGCGCATCCATAACTTCGATCCCGGTGGGCCCCACGAAGAGTCCCCGGAACCGGAGACTCATGTTCTACACCTACCTGCGTCGGGAACTTGCGGGTCGTCGCAAGCAGACCGCGATCGTCGCGATCGGCATGGCCCTCGCCATCGCCCTGGTCATCATCGTCAACTCGGTGTCGAGCGGGGTCCAGCTCGCCCAGGCATCCGTGCTCGAATCCGTGTACGGAGTCGGCACCGACATCACCGTGAGCCAGGCCCCTGCTGCGGCCGCGACGCCGGGCACCGGAAACGGCGCCCCCCAGCGCTTCGACTTCGGTTCGGCGGACGGCGCAGCCGCCGGTGGAACGACGACCATCAGCCGCAGCCGCCTCACCGCCGAACGCGGGACGGAGACCTTCGCCTCGACCTCCCTCGACTCCGTGCGCTCGGTTCCGAACGTCAGCGCCGCCGCTGCGACACTCCTGCTGAGCAACTCCACGTTCAGCGGAGCACTCCCGACCCGCACCCAGGGAGGGACCCGGCCGTCGGCCGGCCAGACTCCGCCGACGGGCGGTCCTGACGGTGCGGGCGGCAGCTCGTTCAGTGTCGACTCCTTCACCGTACTCGGCCTGAACCCGGCCGACGCGGCCGTCGGCCCGCTCTCCGCGGTGACGCTCACCGCGGGGCGCTCCCTCGCGAGCACGGATGCCGGTGCGCACGTCGCCGTCCTCGACGCGAGCTACGCAACGACCGCATCCCTCGCCGTCGGCGGCACGGTCGCGATCGCGGGCACGGACTTCAGTATCGTCGGGCTGGTCTCCGCTGCGACGGCGGACAGCGCCACCGCGGCGAACGTCTACATCCCGCTCGACGTCGCCCAGACCCTCGCGGCACTGCCCGGCCAAGTCTCCAACATCTACGTGCAGGCAGCGTCGTCGACGAACATCAGCCAGGTCCAGGCGGACATCAGGACGGCGCTTCCCGCCGCGACCGTCAAGACCCAGGCAGACCTCGCGTCGAGCGTGTCCGGTTCCCTTGCGAGCGCATCGAGCCTCGTCTCCAATCTCGGGTTGTGGCTCTCCCTGATCGTTCTCGCGGCGGCGTTCCTGATCGCGATCCTTTTCACCATCTCCGGGGTGACCCGGC
Organism: Cryobacterium sp. 10I5; assembly: GCF_035019865.1. Classification (NCBI taxonomy): domain Bacteria; kingdom Bacillati; phylum Actinomycetota; class Actinomycetes; order Micrococcales; family Microbacteriaceae; genus Cryobacterium; species Cryobacterium sp. 10I5. The sequence continues at coordinate 10,240 of NZ_JASJVI010000064.1, read as the reverse complement.
GCACCCGTGAGTTCGGAACGCTCAAGGCGATCGGCTGGTCCAACGGCCGGATCGTGCGCCAGGTCGGCGGCGAATCGCTCGTGCAGGGCCTGATCGGCGGTGTCGTCGGGATCGTCGTCGGGCTCGCCGGGATCCTCGTGATCAACATCATCGCCCCGACCCTGACCGCAGGGGCCTCGACCGCGGTGCAGGCGGCGGGCCGCGGAGCGCGGGCGGCCGGAGGCGCGGGAGGTGCCGGAGGCGCGGGCTTCGGCCCCGGAGGAGGCGGATTCGGCGCCGCAACCCAGGCGGCCGCCGAGTCGAACATCGTCCTGACGGCGCCCGTCACGGTATCCGTGATCCTCGTCGCGGTCGGGCTCGCCGTTCTCGGCGGCCTGCTCGCGGGAGTGATCGGGGGCTGGCGGGCCTCCCGGCTCCGGCCGGCGGAGGCCCTGCGCAGCATCGCATGACGCGGCCCGCTGCGCCCCGACCCGCTTCGCCCCGACCCGCTTCGCCCCCGATTTTCACAGTTCCAGCTTCCAGAAGGACCAGACCATGTACCAGTTGACGAATGTCACCAAGAAATACGACCAGGGCAAGCGCTCGGTGACCGCGTTGCAGGACGTCACCGTATCGATCCCCGATGGCCAGATGGTCGCCATCCAGGGACCGACCGGTGGCGGTAAGTCGACCCTCCTGCAGATGCTCGGAGCACTCGACCGGCCGAGTTCCGGATCCGTCGTCTTCGAGACGGAGCACCTCGGCAGTTCGGACCTGTCGAGCCTCGGGGACTCCCAGCTCGGTCGCATCCGTGCCACCGAGATCGGCTTCGTGTTCCAGGGCTTCAACCTGATCCCCACGCTGACCGCCCAGGAGAACGTCGAGACGGCGCTCGCTCCGCTCGGCGGAACGAGCGCGGCACGCCGCGAGCGTTCCGCGGCGGCCCTCGAGGCCGTCGGCCTCGGCGATCGCCTCGGCCACCTCCCCGCCGAACTCTCCGGCGGCCAGCAGCAGCGGGTCGCGATCGCGAGGGCGCTCGTCAAGGACCCGACCGTTCTCCTCGCCGACGAGCCGACCGGCAACCTCGACGAGGAGACCAGGGACGAGATCATGGACCTGCTCGAGGGACTCTGGCGCGCGCAGGGCCTCACTCTGATCGTGGTCACCCACGACAGCGCCGTGGCCAGGCGCGCCCAACGCCGCCTGCACATCAAGGGTGGACGGCTCACCGAGCTCGCCTGACCGCAGGCCTCGCCTGATCGCAGGGTGTACCGATCGAAGGGTGTGCCGATTGTAGGGTGTGCCGATCGCGGGGCTGGACAAATATTAGAGTAAAGACTCTAATTGGGGTATGACCCCCGACAGGACTCCCACGAAAAGCCGGCATGACCAGAAGGAACAGGACGACCAGAAGGGACGGACGTCGACCCGGCGTTCGTTCCTCAAGGTCGCCGGAATCAGCGTGGGCACCCTGGCGATCGCAGGCGCCGCCGGACTGACCTGGCGCGCGGTCGACGGCGGCGTGTTCGCGAGCGGGACCGGCGAAGCCTTCGCCGCGTGGGCAGAGGCCGGTCCCGACGCGCACGACGCCCTCGGGCTTGTGCGGGCGGCCGTGCTCGCCGCGAACGCGCACAACGCCCAACCCTGGCAGTTCCGGGTGGCCGACAATCGGATCGACGTCTTCGCCGACACGACCAGGAACCTCGGGACGATGGACCCGCTGCTCCGCGAGATGGACGTCTCCCTCGGGTGCGCGATCGAGAACATCGTCGTCGCGGCGCCCGTGAACGGGAAGACGGCCACCGTCACCCTGCTGCCGGACCCCGCCGACCCCACGCACGTCGCACGGATCGACCTTCAGGCGGCGGAGGCATCCGTCTCACCGCTGTTCACCGCGATCACGGGCAGACACACCGACCGCAACGGTTACGACTTGACGCGGCCCGTGGGCGCCGCTGAACTGGCCCTGCTCAGCGCGGCCGTGGATGCGCCGGAGACCGAACTCGTCTGGTTCACGACCCCGGCCGAGAAGGATGCCTTCGGCGCCCTGACCGTCCGCGCGACCGAGGCGATCATCGCCGACCCGCAGCAGGTGGCCGACGACGCCGCCTGGTATCGCACCGACTGGCACGAGGTCCAGTCGAAGAAGGACGGCATCACGATCGACCCGTCCGGTCAGTCGGAATTCATCAGGGCCGTTTCGAAGGTCATTCCCGTTTCGACGGCGCAGAACAATGCGGGCTGGCTCGCGGGCACCAGGGACAGCCAGATCCCGACGGCCGCGGCCTTCGGGGCGCTCCTCGTGCGTGACCCGCTCGACACCGGCCAGCGCCTCTCCGTCGGCCGCGCCTGGCAGCGCCTGCACCTGAGCATGACGGTCGACGGGCTCCGTGCCCAGCCGCTCTGCCAGATTCCGGAGCGGATCGACAGGGAACGCTCGACCGGCCTCAACCCGGACTTCAGCGACGCGCTCGCCGCACTCCTGCCCGCCGGCCGGCACGCGATCATGACCTTCCGGATCGGGTACCCGACCGGGGAAGCGCTGCCGAGCCCACGACGGCCCGCGCGGGAGGTCGTGCTTTCGTGAGCCGGGTTCCGACCACGACGACGGCGAGGGAGACCAGGGCCGGGATCCTCGCCGCGGCCCTCGGGCTCTTCAATGAACGCGGCACCGCCGTGGTGACCACCAACGCGATCGCGGCGGCCGCGGGCATCAGTCCGGGCAACCTGTACTACTGGTTCGGCGGCAAGGACGAGATCGTGCGCGAGTTGCACGCCGAGCGCGTGGCGGCGTACGAATCGCTCTGGGAGGCGTCGGTCGCCGGCGCGTCGGCCGCCGGGGGAGGGGGCGGGCCCGAACGTCTGGACCCCGAGCAGGTGCTCGACCGTCTCGGTGCCGGTGCCGCGCTGACGCGGCAGTACGCGTTCCTCGCCCGCGACCTCTTCGGCCTGCTGCACGCGGACCCGGTGCTCGCCGAAACCTACCGGCTCGTGCGCTCCCGGCGCCTCGTCAGGTTCGGCGAGATCGCGCGCGGCTGGCGTGACCACGGCGAGATCCGCCCGCTCGGCGATCCCGAGCTCGACGACCTTGTCCGCGCGCTCTGGATCCTGGCCGAATCCTGGTTCGCCTTCGACGAACTCGACAGCGCGGACTCCGGGGCGCCCGCGGATTCCGCGGGCGGGACGCTCTACCTGCGCGCGGTGCTCCTGCCCTACCTCAGCGCTCCGCTCCGCGGGCAGGGCTAGACGCGGCGGATGCCCCAGGTCACGACGACGAGGGACGCGGCGCAGACGACGGCAAGGAGCGACATCAGCAGGGTGTAGCTCGCGACGGAGTTGAGAGCCGCGAAGAGGACCGGCAGCAGGAAGCCCAGGTAGGTGAGGCTGTAATACACGCCGGTGATGCCGGCGAGGTCGGCCGGGGTCGAGATGCGCTGGACCTCGACGAGGCCGGCGACGACGCACACTCCGTACGCGGCACCGAGAACGATCGCCGTGACGAGAGCGACCACTGGGGACAGCGTCGCCGCTGCACACATGGAGAGCAGGATGCCGACGAGCATCATGCCCATGCCGACGACGAGTGCTCGCCCATTGGTGCGCGCGTTGATCCGGGCGACCTGCGGCTGGACCAGGGCCCCTGTGCCGAGGGTGACGACCGTGAGCAGGGTCGCGTACGCGAGGTTGAACTCGCCGAGCTGGGTGTCGACGAGCTTCGGCATGATCGCGTACGCGATCCCGGCGGCGCCGAAGACCCACGGTGCTGAGGGCGCGATGACCTTCAGGAAACGGCGATGCCCCGCGAGCGGAACCGCAAGGTCACGCCAGAACGGGCGATGTGCGCGGTACCGCGGCACGGTCTCCGGTGTGGTGACCAGGAGCGGCAGCACGGCGACGCTCAGCACGATGTGGACGAGGTAGGGGGCCAGCGTCGGTATCGGGCCCCACTGGGCGAGTACGCCGGCGACCCCGGCGCCGAGCCCGAAGCCGATGGTGAGGGTCAGCGCCGGGCGCCGGGCGCCCGCGACCGAGTCGGCCTGCCTGTCGAACGGTGGCGCGGAGAGTTCCTTCAGCCACGCGGTTCCGACCGACATCGCAACGCCGACGCTCAGCCCGGCCAGGAAGCGCCCGACACAGAGCATGACCGTGCTCGAGAAGCCGAAACCGAGAAGGATGCTGGCCACGAGTCCCGTGATCACACCGGCGATCACGAGCGGCTTGCGTCCATACCGGTCAGAGAGCGCCCCGGCGATGAGGAGCCCGGGGATCAGGCCGACGACGTACGCCCCGAGGAAGACGTCCGCCATCACCGTCGTGTAGTGGCCGAGTGCCTCGTACATGTGCAGCAGCGGGGTGAAATGGTTGCCGCCCCAGGCCATGACGAAGATGGCGGGTGCTGCGCGGAGCCAGGCGGGAATGGTGCGGGGAATCATCGGACTTTCGGAACGCGATCGGGGGTGGACAGTCGGTGGTGGTCAGGCGACCTTCGTGGTCAGGTGATCCTGGTGGAGAAATGGCCGGCCTCGACGTGCTCGCGGAGTGCGCGGTCGTAGGCTGCGGTGTCTCCGCTGGACACGTGGCCGGCCAGGAGGCGGTGCTCGGCGAGGAGGCGCTCGAGGTTGCGGGGATCCCGGGAGGCGACGCGGTGGGTGAGGCGCTCGAGCCTCGGGCCGAGCTGGGCGTAGAAGCCGTCGATCACCCCGTTACGGTTCTCGTCCACGATCCGGGAATGGAACCGGTGGTCCGCCCTGGCGAAGGTGAGAAGGTCGCCGCTCGCCGCGGCATCCGCCTGGATCCCGATCAGGTCGGCGAGGTCGGCGTCGACCGCGCCGGTGCCGCCCTCGCGTTCGCTCAACAGTCGCACCGCGGTCGTCTCGAGCATGATGCGCACCTGGAGCAGTTCGGCGGTCTCCGCGTCGTCGAGCGCTGTGACGACGGCGCCCTTCTTCGGGAAGAGCCGGATCAGTCCCCGGGCCTCGAGCGCGAGGAAGGCTTCGCGCACCGGGGTGCGGCTGAGCGAGAGGGCCCCGGCGATGTCGCCTTCGGTCAGGAAGGAGCTCGCAGGGAGGGACCCCGAGATGATCAGGTCTGCGACGTGGGTATACGCACGTTCGACGGCGGACGCCCCGACCGGCGGGAGGGAGGCGGATTCGGTCGACATACCCCCAGCCTAGTCATAGATACATCAATAACTACAAGTGGGTCGCGGAATATGCCGCCTCATATACTGGGCAAACGCCCCGATTGAGGCACACCCACCGTCGGGCCGCTGGCCTTCGCCCGGTGCCGGCCCGTCAACTCTGACCCAGAGGCCCCCGTGACTGAAACGTTTTCCCCCCAGACGATCCTCGACGCCCTCGCCGGGATACTGCCGTCGGCGCAGCTCGTGACCGGCCAGGCGACCGATGCGTATCTCACGGACCAGTCGGACGGCACCGTTGCGGGGGAGCCCCTCGCCGTTGTGTTCCCCAAGAGCACCGCCGAGGTGGCTGCCATCGTCACGCTCGCAGCGGCGAACGGCATTCCGCTCGTACCCCAGGGCGCCCGCACCGGCCTCGCCGGCGGCGCGAACGCGATCACCGGGGCCATCGTCGTGAACCTCACCCGGATGAACCGGATCGTCTCTGTCGACAAGGCCGACCAGACCGCGACGGTCGAGGCCGGAGTGCGTACATACGCCCTGGCCAGGGCCGCCGCGGCCGCCGGCCTGTTCTACCCGCCGGACCCCGGCTCGTGGAAAGGCTCGACGATCGGCGGCAACGTGGCCACCAACGCCGGCGGGATGCTGTGCGTCAAGTACGGCGTGACCGGTAACTTCGTGCGGCGTCTCACGGTCGTCCTCGCCGACGGCTCCATCGTGCACACGGGGCAGCGCACCATCAAGGGCGTCGCCGGCTACAACCTGACGGCCCTCCTCGTCGGGTCGGAGGGGACCCTCGGCATCATCACCGAGATCACGGTCGGGCTGCTGCCCGCCCCCGCCCCCGCCTCCGGCGTCTCCGCTACGTTCTCGACCACCGCGGAGGCCCTCGCCGCCGCCGCGCTGATCGTCACGAACAACCGGCGTCCCAGCGTGCTCGAATTCCTCGACGGATCCTGCATCACCGCGATCAACGCCTTCGACCCCGCGTCGACCCTCCCTGAGGGTGCCGCAGCTCTTCTCCTCGTGCAGTCGGATGCTGCCGGGCAGGCCGACGACGACGTCGCCGAATACGCGCGCATCCTCGAGGCCGGGGGAGCCGGCGAGATCGTCATCGCCAGCGACCCTGCGCACCTCGACCAGCTGATGAGTGCGCGACGCCTCCTCCAGCCGGCACTGCAGGCCGCGCGCGGCGCGAGCCTCAACGAGGACGTGACCGTTCCGCGCTCCCAGCTGCAGGCGCTCCTCACCGGTCTTCAGGAGATCTCCAGCGAACTCTTGATTCCGATCAGCACCGGCGGGCACCTCGGCGACGGAAACCTGCACCCCGTGATCGGGTTCAATCCCGACCTGCCCGCAGAGGTCGATGCCGCCCACCGCGCATTCAAACGGGTGATCCAGCTCGCGGTCACGCTCGGCGGCTCCGCGTCGGGGGAGCACGGGATCGGCCTGCTCAAGCAGGCCCACCTCGACGACGAACTCGGCCTCGCCGTGCGCGAGCTGCAGCGCCGCGTCAAGCTCGCGTTCGACCCCGCCAGCCTGCTGAACCCGGGAAAAAAGCTCTAGCCGCCAGGTTCGAGAATTCTCAGGATCGTCACTTCCAGCAATGGATTAGCGGGGTTTGGCTGTGCTAGGCGAGTCCTTTTAAACGCGCGGGCGAGAGACGCGGCGGAAGAACCCCCCGACCGGGCGTTGCCGGGGAGTAGTGTTGGAAAAAGAGAGCGGACCACGGTGCATCGGTGCACGTCTGGCGCCTCGTGTCCCCCCGCTCACTACCCCGAGCGCGGGATCTTCCGCGGCGGGAACGCTCAATCCCACGAGGAGAGTAGTCCACATGACAATTACAGAGGGCGTCCTCAGCGGCGACACTTCGATGCAGCACGGCAAGGCGGAATTCGTTTCCGGGCCGTGGCAGGATTCGATTAACCTTCGCGATTTCATTCAGCGCAACTACACGCCGTACATCGGCGATGCGTCCTTCCTGGCCGGGCCGACCGCCCGCACCACGGGAGTCTGGGCCAAGTTGTCCGCGATGTTCCCCGAGGAACGTCGTAAGGGCGTCTACGACATCGACGCCTTCACGCCGTCCTCCATTACGGCCCACAAGCCGGGTTACATCGACAAGGACAATGAAGTCATTGTCGGCCTCCAGACGGATGCTCCGCTCAAGCGCGCGATCATGCCGTTCGGTGGATGGCGCATGGTCGTCAACTCCCTCGAGACCTACGGATACCCCGTCTCTCCCGAGCTCGAGAAGATCTTCACCGACTACCGCAAGACCCACAACACCGCCGTGTTCGACGTCTACCCTCCCGGTGTGCGTCGCGCCCGCAACAGCCACCTGATCACCGGTCTTCCGGATGCCTACGGCCGTGGCCGTATCATCGGCGACTACCGTCGTGTCGCCCTCTACGGCGTCGACGCACTCATCGCCGGCAAGAAGAACGACCGCGCCGAGCTCGACATGGAGCCCTCGACCGAGGACATCATCCGCGCCCGCGAGGAAAACTCGGAGCAGATCCGGGCCCTCAAGGAACTCGTCCAGATGGCCGCGTCTTACGGCTCCGACATCTCCAAGCCGGCCCAGACCGCCCAGGAAGCCGTCCAGTGGCTGTACTTCGCGTACCTCGGCGCCGTCAAGGAACAGAACGGCGCAGCAATGTCGTTCGGCCGCAACTCGGCCTTCCTCGACGCATACATCGAGCGCGACCTCGCCGACGGCACCATCACCGAAGAGGCCGCACAGGAGCTCATCGATGACCTCGTCATCAAGCTCCGCATCGTGCGCTTCCTGCGTACCCCCGAATACGACGAGATCTTCGCTGGCGACCCGACCTGGGTCACCGAGTCCCTCGGCGGCATCGGTGAAGACGGACGCCCGCTCGTCACCAAGACGGCGTTCCGTTTCCTGCAGACGTTGTACAACATCGGCGCAGCACCCGAGCCGAACCTCACCGTCCTCTGGAACGACGGCCTTCCCGATGGCTTCAAGCGCTTCTGCGCCCAGGTCTCCATCGACACGTCGGCGATCCAGTACGAGTCCGACGACCTCATCCGCGCCGAGCTCGGTGACGACGCTGCGATCGCCTGCTGCGTCTCCCCGATGCGCGTCGGCAAGCAGATGCAGTTCTTCGGTGCCCGGGTCAACGCCGTCAAGGCGCTGCTCTACTCGATCAACGGCGGCAAGGACGAGGTTTCCGGCAAGCAGGTCGCCCCGGCGACCGCGCCGAACCTCGACACGATCCTCGACTACGACACCGTCTTCGCGAACTACCTCGTCACTCTCGAGTGGCTCGCCGAGACCTACGTCACCGCGTTGAACTGCATCCACTACATGCACGACAAGTACGCGTACGAGCGTCTCGAAATGGCACTGCACGACAAGGAAATCGTTCGCACGATGGCTTGTGGCATCGCCGGCCTGAGCGTTGTCGCCGACTCCCTGTCCGCGATCAAGTACGCCAAGGTGCGTCCGGTCCGTGACGACAACGGACTCGTCATCGACTACACGGTCGAGGGCGAATTCCCGAAGTTCGGTAACGACGACGACAAGGTCGACTCCATCGCGATCGATGTCATGGAACGCTTCATGAACATGATCCGCAAGCACCCGACCTACCGCAACGCTATCCACACCCAGTCGATCCTGACGATCACGTCCAACGTGGTCTACGGCAAGGCCACCGGCAACACGCCCGATGGCCGTCGCAAGGGTGAGCCGTTCGCTCCGGGTGCAAACCCGATGAACGGCCGCGACACGCACGGCATGCTCGCGTCGGCGCTCAGCGTTGCCAAGCTGCCGTTCAGCCAGGCGCAGGACGGCATCTCGCTCACGAACACGGTCGTCCCCAGTGGCCTCGGTCACACCAAGGACGAGCAGATCACGAGCCTCGTCGGACTCATTGACGCGTACACGGAAGCCACCGGCTACCACATCAACGTCAACGTGCTCAACAAGGAAACCCTTGAAGACGCCATGCTGCACCCGGAGAACTACCCGCAGCTGACGATTCGCGTCTCCGGCTACGCGGTCAACTTCGTGCGCCTCACGCGCGAACAGCAGATGGACGTCATCAGCCGTACGTTCCACCAGCACTGATCCCGATCCGTACTGATCACCACCAGCACCACGCTTCACCAGCACTGAATATCCACCGATAACAAATGGCGGCGACGCTGAGTAGGACGAGAATATGCCCGCAGTAAACCTCGGCCTACCCAGCGTCGGCCCCGCCGTCGCCCTGGTCGCCCTGGAGATCGGCAAGACCCCCAGCACCGAACAGGCTGAACTTGCCGAACTCCATCACCTCGAGATGGAAGCGATTCACAACGGTTCCGTTGCGAGCGTCCATTCCTGGGAGCTCGTCACGGCCGTAGACGGCCCCGGAACCCGGATGACGCTGTTCCTGTCCGGGTGCCTGTTGCGCTGCCAGTATTGCCACAACCCGGACACCTGGAAGATGCGCGACGGGTTGATCACCACCCTCGACGACCTGGTCACGCGCCTCAAGCGCTACAAGGGCGTCTTCGACGCCACCGGGGGAGGACTCACCATCTCCGGCGGAGAGCCGCTCATGCAGCCGGCCTTCGTGGAACGCATCTTCGAGGAATGCCACAAACTCGGCATCCACACCACCCTCGACACCTCGGGTTTCCTCGGGAAGAGCGCCTCTGAGACGCTGCTCGACAACCTCGACCTCGTGCTCCTGGACGTCAAGTCCGGGCTTCACGAGACCTACAAAGAGGTCACCGGGCGTGAGCTCCAGCCGACCCTCGATTTCGGCGATCGCCTCGCAGAAAAGGGGATCCCCGTCTGGGCCCGCTTCGTGCTGGTCCCCGGACTGACCGATGCCGTGGACAACGTCGACGCCGTTGCGGAGATCGTGTCCCGCTGGCCGAATGTCGAGCGCGTCGAAGTGCTCCCGTTCCACCAGATGGGCGAGGACAAATGGGACCGGCTCGAGATCCCGTACCCGCTGCACGGAGCGACGCCCCCCGACAAGGAGTTGCTGGAGCGCGTGCGAGAGCAATTCCGTGCACGAGGCCTGACCGTTTTCTAGGCGAAAACGGTACTGAAACCGGCACCCAGACACTCAGACAGGCGCGGCATCCCATGGATGC
>NZ_JASJVI010000063.1:0-22747 GCF_035019865.1 Cryobacterium sp. 10I5 | reverse complement strand
GGGTCACGGGCGGGACCTCGTGATCTGCACGGAGACGTCGGTGAAGGGGACGCTGATCGGCGCCTGCGGCTTGTGCACGGTGACCTGAACGGTCTCCGCGGCGGGGTGGGCGAGCACGACGCCCGCGATTCTCTCGGCGACGGTTTCGATCAGGTCCACCGGATTGACCGCTGCGGCCTCGGTCACCTCGATCGCGAGTTCGCCGTAGTGGATGGTGCGGTTGACGTCGTCACTCGACGCCGCGGCGTGCAGGTCGAGCCAGACGGTGACGTCGATCACGAAGTCCTGGCCGTTCTCACGCTCGAAGTCGTAGACGCCGTGGTGAGCGGTGACCCGCAGCCCGGTGAGAGTGATGCAATCGCGGATCATGGCTCTATTCTGGCCGACTCCACGAGCGAGAGCACCTTCAGGGCCGCCCGGGTCGCTGCGACGTCGTGCACGCGCACGGCCCAGGCGCCCGCCTGGGCGGCGAGCACGCTGACGACGGCGCTCGGTAGGTCGCGGGCGGGAATGGAGGCGCCTTCCGGGAGCGCGGTCGCGAGGAAGCGTTTGCGCGAGGCGCCGACCATGACAGGGAGGCCGAGCATGTCGAAGGCGGCCAGGTTGGCGAGCAGGGTCCAGTTGTGGGCGGGGAGTTTGGAGAAGCCGAGGCCGGGGTCGAGCACGATCCGCTCCCGCGACAACCCGGCGGCGACGAGCGCCTCGACGCGCCAGGCGAGTTCGGCGCGCACGTCGGCGACGACGTCGCCGTAGACCGCGAGCTCATCCATGGTGCGGGCGTGGCCGCGCCAGTGCATCGCGATGAAGGTCAGGCCGCTCTCGGCGGCGACGCCGGCCATCAGCGGGTCGGCGAGGCCACCGGAGACGTCGTTGATGATGCTCGCTCCCGCTGCCGCGGCCGCCCGAGCGGTCGAGGCGTTGAGGGTGTCGACGCTCAGCACCAGGCCCTGCCGGGCGAGCTCGGTGATCACAGGGATCACCCGGGCCTGTTCGACGGCGGGGGCGACGCGGCCGGCGCCGGGCCTCGTCGATTCACCGCCGACGTCGATGACGTCAGCGCCCTCGGACCGGAGCAGGAGACCGTGCCGGATCGCGGCATCCGTCGACGCCCACTTGCCGCCGTCGCTGAAGGAATCGGGCGTGACATTGAGCACGCCCATGATGCGGGTCATGAGCCGGCGCCGATCAGGGCCATCACTTCGGCACGGCGGGCCGGTTCGGCGAGTTCGCCGCGCACGGCGAGCGTGACCGTCGAGCTGTTGACCTGACGCGAGCCGCGCGTGGTGACACACCCGTGCACGGCGTCGAGCACGACGAGGATGCCGCGGGGCTCCAGACCGGTCTGGAGCGCCTCCGCGATCTCCTCGGTCAGGCGTTCCTGCACCTGGGGGCGGGCGGCGAGGCAGTCGACGAGGGCGGGCAGCCGGCCGAGGCCGACGACCTTCTCGCCGGGCAGATAGGCGATGTGGGCTCGGCCGAGGAACGGGAGCAGGTGGTGCTCGCAGACCGAGCGGAACGCGAGGTCGCGCACGAGCACGAGCTCGCCCGTCGTCGGGCCGACCGGGATGGTGTCCTGCAGCAGGTCGAGCGGGTCCGTGCCGAGGCCGGCGAAGAACTCCCCGTAGGACTCGGAGACGCGACGCGGCGTGTCGGCCAGGCCGGGCCGGTTCGGATCGTCGCCGATCGCCGCGAGGAGCTCCGAGACGAGACCCTGGATTCGGGCCCTGTCGACTGCCACCCGGGGCCTAGGCGGTGGCGGGCCGCGGGGTGCGGGCGCGCGCGCGCTTGGGCTTGGTCTCCGCGGTGTCTCCACTGGACACTCCGCCGTCGACGATGCCCTCTTCGATGGGCGCCTTGGGCAGCGGCATGTCGATGGGGGGTACGTCGGAAACCGGGCGCTTGTCGCTCGAGAGCCACTGCGGGCGCGGCGGGAGCTTCTCGATGCCGGCGAAGATCGGCGCAAGTTCGGTCTGGCCGAGGGTCTCGTGTTCGAGCAGTTCCGCGGCGAGCTTGTCGAGAATGGCGCGGTTCTTGCCGAGCACCTCGTACGCCTCGTCGTGGGCGGCCTCGAGCAACAGGCGCACCTCGGTGTCGACGCTCTCGGCGAGACGCTCGGAGTAATCGCGCTGGTGGCCCATGTCGCGGCCCAGGAACATCTCACCGGATGCCTGGCCCAGCTTGAGCGGGCCGACGGCGGCGCTCATGCCGAACTCGGTGACCATCTTGCGGGCGGTCGCTGTGGCCTTCTCGATGTCGTTGCTCGCGCCGGTGGTCGGGTCGTGGAAGATCATCTCTTCGGCGACACGGCCGCCCATCGCGTAGGCGAGCTGGTCGAGGAGCTCGTTGCGGGAGACCGAGTAGCGGTCCTCGAGCGGCATGACCATCGTGTAGCCGAGGGCACGGCCGCGGGGAAGGATCGTGATCTTCGTGACCGGGTCGGTGTTGTTCATCGCGCTCGCGACGAGGGCGTGGCCACCCTCGTGGTACGCGGTGATCAGCTTTTCCTTGTCGCGCATGATGCGGGTGCGGCGCTGCGGGCCGGCCATCACCCGGTCGACGGCCTCGTCGAGGGCGCGGTTGTCGATCAGCTGCGCGTTCGAGCGTGCGGTCAGCAGGGCGGCCTCGTTCAGGACGTTGGCGAGGTCTGCTCCGGTGAAGCCGGGGGTCTTGCGGGCGAGGACCTCTAGGTCGACTCCCTGCGCCATCGGCTTGCCCTTGGAGTGCACCTCGAGGATCTTCTTACGGCCGAGCATGTCGGGGGCGTCGACGCCGATCTGGCGGTCGAAACGGCCGGGGCGGAGAAGCGCGGGGTCGAGGATGTCCGGACGGTTGGTCGCGGCGATCAGGATGACGTTCGCCTTGACGTCGAAGCCGTCCATCTCGACGAGCAGCTGGTTGAGAGTCTGCTCGCGCTCGTCGTGCCCGCCGCCCATGCCGGCGCCGCGGTGGCGGCCGACGGCGTCGATCTCGTCGATGAAGATGATCGCGGGGGCGTTCTCCTTGGCCTGCTGGAACAGGTCGCGCACACGGCTCGCGCCGACGCCGACGAACATCTCGACGAAGTCGGAGCCGGAGATCGAGTAGAACGGCACGCCGGCCTCGCCTGCGACGGCGCGGGCCAGCAGGGTTTTACCGGTTCCGGGAGGGCCGTAGAGCAGCACACCCTTGGGGATGCGCGCTCCGACGGCCTGGAACTTGGCGGGCTCCTTGAGGAAGTCCTTGATTTCTTCGAGCTCTTCGATGGCCTCGTCGGCGCCGGCGACGTCCGCGAAGGTGACCTGCGGGCTCTCCTTCGAGACGAGCTTGGCCTTCGACTTGCCGAACTGCATGACCTTGTTGCCGCCGCCCTGCATGCCCGAGAGCATCAGCCAGGCGAACCCGCCGATCAGGATCACAGGGAGCAGGTACCCGAGCAGGGTCACGAACCAGTTGGTCTGCGGGACCTCGTCGGTGAAACCGCCGGAGAGGTCTGCGCTCGTGACGGCGTTCACGACCTCGGTGCCACGCGGGGCGACGTAGTAGAACTGCACCTTCGTGCCGAGCTTGTCGTCGGCCTGCGACAGGGTGAGGTCGACGCGCTGCTCGCCGTCGACGATCTTGGCCTCCGAGACCTTGCCGTCCTTGAGGAACTGGAGTCCCTGGGCGGTCGGGATCTCTCGGAATCCGGACATGGTGATCAGACTCGACCCTATCCAGACGGCGATAATCGCCAGAATGATGTAGAGGAGTGGCCCGCGGAGTAGCTTCTTGACGTTCATGGTGTTGTCAGGCTACCGTGCGCGCACTGGGCGGTGACCGTGTGTTCGCCCTGAGCGCGATGCGAGGGTCGAGGAAGGCATCCGCTGCTCAGGAATAGATGTGCGGGGCGAGCACCGCGACGGAACGCAAGTTGCGGTACTTCTCGGCGTAGTCCAGTCCGTAGCCGACGACGAACTGGTTCGGGATGTCGAAGCCGAGGTACTTGACGTCGATGTCGACGCGGGCGGCGTCTGGCTTGCGGAGCAGGGCGCAGATCTCGACGGATTCCGGCTGGCGTGACTTGAGGTTCGCGATCAGCCAGGAGAGGGTCAGTCCGGAGTCGATGATGTCCTCGACGATGAGCACGTTGCGACCGTGCAGGTCGGTGTCGAGGTCCTTGAGGATCCGGACGACGCCGCTCGACTGGGTTCCGGAGCCGTAGGAGCTGACCGCCATCCAGTCCATCGCGATCGGGTGCTTGAGTTCGCGGGCCAGGTCGGCCATCACCATGACAGCGCCCTTGAGGACGCCGACGAGCAGGAGATCCTTGCCCGCGTAATCGGCTTCGATCCGGCGGCAGAGTTCGGCGAGGCGGCCGTGGATCTGCTCTTCTTCGATCAGGATTTCGGTGAGGTCGCCATCAATGTCGCGGGGTTCCATGGGGGAGGGAGGGTCCTTTGCTTTGTGCGTATTCAGTTGGCCGTGCGAGTCATGAGCGCGGCGGCGGCGGTGAAAACAAGCCAGCCATCGTGCCGTACAACTCTAACGCCTGGCAGGTCGAGCGGAGCCTGACCGTGCCAATCGGTCACGAGCCGCCCGACGGCCAGGGTCGCCCCACGGGGTAGTGCGAGCACGACGAAGGCGCCTGTTCCCGGGGCCCTGGGGACCGCCGCGCGGGCCGCTGCGAGGCGGATCAACCGGTTCCGCAGCGCTGCGGGCTGCGCGCCGAGCGCGGCGACGGGCACGCGGATGCCGTCGGTGACGGCCTCGAAGCAGGCCTCGGCGAGCTCCAGCGTGCGTTCCCGGAGGGCTTCTTCGTCTTCCCTCAGCAGGTCCGCAGTGCGGGCGAGCGCCTCGGCGACGCCGGGCCCGAGCTCGCGCTCGAGGACCGGCAGGACGGTCTCGCGCACCCTCACGCGGGCGAACCGGTGCTCGGCGTTGTGCGGGTCCATCCAGGGGGTGAGGCCGGCATCCGTGCAGGCGGCGACGGTCTGGCCGCGGCGGATCCCGAGCAGGGGGCGAAGGTAGGGGTCGCTGACCTGCAGCATGCCGTGCAGGCTGACCGGGCCGGAGCCGCGGGCGAGGCCGAGCAGCACGGTCTCGGCCTGGTCGTCGAGCGTGTGCCCGAGCAGGATGTGCGTCGCACCGGTGTCGGCGAGTGCGCGGACGAAGGCGGCGTAGCGGCCGGTGCGGGCGGCAGCCTCCGGGCCGCTGTAGCGCTCGGCGGGGTCGGTATCGGGGTCGGTGTCTGCGGCACTCCCCCGGTGGTTCTCGCCGTGGTCGACGGCGATGCGTACGACGAGCACGGGGTCGAGCCCGAGGGCCGTGGCCTGCCGGGCGGCTTCGGCGGCGACGTCCGCGGAACCGGGCTGGAGCGCGTGGTCGACGATCACGGCCCCGGCGCGGAGACCCGCCCGGGGCGCCTCGAACGCGGTCCCGGCCGCGAGCGCCAGTGAGTCCGGGCCGCCGCTGAGGCCGACGAGGACGAGCGGGCGGCGGTGCGAGGCGCCGGAGTCCGGCAGGGCGGAGTCCGGCAGGACCGGATCAGACGGCGGGGCGGCGGGGCCGGAAGGCGCCACGGCGGGGCCGAGCCCGGCATCCGCCAGCACGCTGCGGATCGCCCTGCGGATGTCGGCGATCTCCGGTGTCAGTCTCGGGCGGCGCGTGGACTCCATCCAGTAACGTTATCCGGAGACCGTGAACAAGGGAGAGACCAGGCCATGGCCGCATATGACGCAGTAATCGAAATTCCCCGGGGAAGCCGCAACAAGTACGAGGTCGACCACGAGACCGGGCGGGTCTACCTCGACCGCGTGCTGTACACGAGCTTCGTCTACCCGACGGACTACGGGTTCTTCGAGAACACCCTCGGCCTCGACGGCGATCCCGTCGACGTTCTCGTGCTGCTCGACTTCCCGCTGTTCCCCGGCGTGGGCGTCTCTGTGCGTCCGGTCGGTGTCTTCAACATGACGGATGACGGTGGCTCGGACGCCAAGGTCATCGCCGTTCCCGCGGGCGACCCTCGCTGGGACCACATCCAGGACGTCCTCGACATCCCGGAATACACCCGCAAGGAAATCGAGCACTTCTTCGAGCACTACAAGGACCTCGAGCCGAACAAGTGGGTCAAGACGGAGGGCTGGGGCGACGCCGCCGAAGCCAACCAGATCGTCGAAGACGGCATCAAGAAGCTCGCCGCCGAAGGTCACTGACCCTCAGCGCTTCGCGCACCACGAAGGCCTCCCGGATCACTCCGGGGGGCCTTTCTGCGTGCCGCGGCCGCCGGCATCCGCTCTCGCGCGCCACGTGCGCCGATCCGCACCAGGCATGCCGGCAGCGAAGCGGCGGAAATGGTGCGCGGCGCTCAACCTGAGCCGAGCGCGGGAGTTGCGCCGTTGCGCCTGCGGGGCGGGTCAGCCGGTGGGGCGGCCCACGTAGGAGGCGACGTCGCCGGGCGACCAGATCGCGTGGATACGCACGGGCTTTCCGACGTCGGGGGCCTCGAGGACCTGGCCGCCGCCGACGTAGATGGCCACGTGGTAGTAGTCGCCGCCGCCGCCCCAGAAGACGAGGTCGCCGACCTGCACGTTGCTGAAGGAGACGAGCCGGCCCTGGCTGGCCATGGTGTTGTACTGGTTCGTGGCGGAATGGGTGCCGATGTAGACGCCGGCCGCGGCATACGCGGCCTTGGTCAGCCCGGAACAGTCCCATGCGTCGGGGCCCGAGCCGCCGAGAAGATAGCGGTCGCCGAGTTGCTGTCTGGCGAAGGCGATTGCGGTCTGCACCGCGCTCGCGTTCGGAGCCGGCGCGGTCGCCGCGCCGCCGCCCGAGGACGAGCCGGAACCGGAGCTGCCTGATCCAGAGTTGCCGGATCCCGAGCTGCCCGAGCCCGAATTACCGCCGCCGCTCGCAGCCGGAGGCTGAGCCTGAGCCGCCGCCGCTGCCGCCGCGGCCCGCGCGGCCGACGCAGCCTGGTCTGCGGCAGCCTTCGCCGCTGCAGCGGACTGAGCCGCAGCGAGGGCGGCCGCCGCAGCCGCGGCATCCACACCGGCCTGGTAGGACCGCTCGGTGTCTGCCGTGGTGTCCTTGAGGAGGGCGAGCTGCCCGTAGAGATCGTTCGACTTCTGCTGCTCGGCCTCGAGAGCGGCCTCCGCGGACTGGGCGGCGGAGCTCGCAGCGTCGAACTTCGTCATCGACTCGCCCGTGAGCCGGGTGCGCTCCGCGGTCGCCGCCGCGGCCTGCCCGCCGAGGGACTCTGCCGAGTTCTTGTCCTGGACGGCCTCGCGGTAGATGGTCTCGGACTGCTCACTGAGCTTGCTCGCGGTTCCGAGCTGCTCGAGGAGGTCGTCGGCGCTGCTGCCGTTGAGAAACAGGTTGAGCGAGAGGTCCTGCGCGCCGGTCTTGGCCAGGTGCGCGGCGATCAGGCCTGCCCGCATCTTGGAGGTATCCGCCTTCTTCGAGGCGGTCGCTGCCTGTTCGGTGAGGCTCGTTTCACGCAGGGTGGCTGCGTCGAGCTCGTCCTGGGCGACCCGGTACGCCTCCGCGGCGATCTGCGAGGCCTTGGACGCAGCATCCGCCGCCGTTTGCAGGCCGGTCAGCAGCGTCGTGATCTTCTCGATCTCGGCCTGTTTGGTCGCCTCGTTCGCCTTCGCCTTCTGCACGTCGTCCCAGCTGGGGTAGCCCTGGTCTCCGTAGGCGGCGGGCGCGATGATTCCGACGGATGCCGACACCGCGCCGATCGCGACGGCCGCGGCGAAGAGGCGCACGGGCTTCCGCCTCGTGAAAGACGTGCCGTCGTTAGCCAAGAGGTGCTCCTCTGGCTGCCATGAACGGCACGGCATTGATCTTGTTGCCGCCCGTGCGCACCTCGAAGTGCAGGTGGCAGCCTGTCGCCGCGCCGGTCATTCCGACGCTCGCGATGTTCTGACCGACGGAGACACTCTGGCCGACCGAGACGAAGGTGCCACCGGACCGGATGTGGGCGTAGCCGGTTTCGACGCCGCCGCCATTGCTGATCAGCACGAAGTTGCCGTAGGTGCCGAGCGGGCCGGCGTATTCGACGGTGCCGTCGTGGGCCGCGTAGATCGGGGAGCCGCAGCTGGCGCCGAGGTCGGTGCCGTAGTGGAAGCTGCCGCTGCAGGCTCCGCCGCTGCTGCAGAGCGTTGCCCGGGCACCGTAGCCGTCGGTGATGCGCCCGCTGGCCGGAACGGCCCAACCCTGGGAGCTGATGTACCCGCCGCCGAGGCCGGCGCCGGCACTGCCGCCGCCACCGCCACCACCACCGCTGCTGGCACTGGCTCGGTTGGCGGCTGCCGCTGCGGCCGCCGCGGCGGCCACCCGGGCCGCCTCGATTGCGGCGAGGCGGGCACGCTCGGCGACGCCGGCTTCATAGCCTGCCGTCGTGGAGGCCTGCGCGTCCTGCATGAAGGCGAGCTGGGCGGCGAGTTCGACGCTCTTCGACTGGGATTCGGCAAGGGCGTTCGCGGCCGCTTCCGCGGCTGCCTGGGCGACGACGAGCGCGGCCTGCGCGGCGACGCTGAGTGCCTCGCGTTCGGTCCGGGCGATCTTGGCCTGGTCGCCGAGCGCCTGCGCGGAGTTCGTGGCGGCCTGGGCCTCTTCGTAGACGCCCGTGCTGCGTTCGACCATCTTGCTCATGCTGCCGAGCTTGGAGAGCAGGGCGTCGGCGCCGGTGCCGCTCGCCTCGCCGTCGAGGAGGAGGTTGACGGTGAGGTCGGTGCCCCCGGTGCGGTAGAGCTGGGCGGCGAGCTGACCGGCCTGCTTCGTCGCGGCATCCGCTGTCGCCTTGCTCGCGTCGGCCTGGGTCTGCAGGTCGGAGGCACGCCGGGTCGCGTCGTCGTACTTCTCCTGCGCGACCTGGAGCTCGGCGCCGCGCTTCTCGGACTCGGCCTGGGTCTGCGCGACCTGGGTCTGAAGGTTCGAGATCAGATTCTGAATTTCGGTGACCTTGGCGGATGCGGCGGCGGTGTTCGACTTGGCGTTCTGCACGTCCTGCCAGCTCGGATAGTCGACCGCCTGGGCGCCGACGGCGGGAATGACGAGAGTGACGATGAGGGCGATGGCCGTCGCGAGGGCGGTGGCGGCGGTGCCTCTGATCAGGCCCCGATGACCGTGAACGCGGCGTCCGTTGAGCGGCCGGAGCGGACCCGGCCGTTCTCTGGCCACGCGGTCACTCGTCACTGCCTTGCGCATAGAACTCCCTGATTGGGCACCGCGTGAACACACTGGTCACGATGCCACTCTTTTCACAGTAACAAGTTCGCGCCAGTATCGCCCGCTATCGGACCCGAATCTAACCCCCAACCGGGCGGATCGGCCGCCATTCGTGGGCGCGCCGGGGCGTCGGCGACACGCCACGGGCATCCGCCCAGGAGTCGATTTGGGGTTTTCGCCCAAGAGACCGTATGCTTACTCGTCGGTAGCCATGAAGTTTATGGCGTCTCGGCCCCATCGTTTAGAGGCCTAGGACGGCGCCCTTTCACGGCGTTAACACGGGTTCGAATCCCGTTGGGGCTACGCAACCTGCCTAACTGAATGTGCAACAATAAGCAGGTAGTAAATCAGTACAAGTAACACCGAATAAATGAAAACGTACGTTTGGTTCTCATTGTGAGGCCCTGTAGCGCAGTTGGTTAGCGCGCCGCCCTGTCACGGCGGAGGTCGCCGGTTCAAGTCCGGTCAGGGTCGCAAAGGCAAAACGCCCTTTCGAGAGAGAGGGTTTTTTCCTTGGAAAGCGACTTCTCGAGTTACTTTCTGGCCCTGTAGCTCAGTTGGTAGAGCGTTCGACTGAAAATCGAGAGGTCACGGGATCGACGCCCGTCGGGGCCACCCGCTGAAATCCCCGGTTATCCGGGGTTTTTCTCGTTAACGGATGTCTATTCTCCGGCCTCGAAATCGGCTTTTGCCCACATTTTGCCCACACATGAAACATGTCACGTGGTCATGAACGGCGATTGGAACGGCCTTCAGACTGCGATTCCGTGCAGGCGTACGGACGGATGTTGGTGCCGTCAGTGTTCCGGTTTGCCGAAACAACAGCGTCATTCGATCAGCGATCCCGTGGCTTCAATTCGCAGCCCGGCGGTGGCTTGTTCAATCGCTGCGCTTTTCATGAATCTCGGAACTATCCGATCCAAGTCGATGAGCGCAAGCTCAATCCATTGAGTCGTTCCGCGCTCCATCCACTCGATCCGCAAAAAATCAACATAGCCAGAGTCGATAGTCACCGACGTAATCACGGAACGTGAAATCCGGCTGGCGCGACGGGGAGTGCGACTGTCCCACGCCCAGGTCTCCATCGAGTTCGCCCGAATGGAAACTCCGACTTGCCAGCTACTCCGGTTGATCGAGGAGCTTTTGTGAAAACCAGCGATCGAGGCCGGAGTTGGGGACGTGCGTGTCAGCTGGCCCAGGATCACCCTCGCGCCTGGATCAGCTCGGAGCATGGCAGCCCGCAGCTCGTTCATCACGCGCCGCTGGTAAAGCATGCCAGCCACGACCAGCACTGCCCCAGCGATCACCGACACGACATACCCTCGTCCAAGGAACGGCCCAACCATCATCAATACAGCGTCAACGGCGACCAAAATGAGCAGGATCGCGACGATACCCCGCTGGCGCCCGCGAGTCCCTAAGCGTCTGCTGTCGACCGCCTGACCCGAATCGGTCTCCATCACATGTCCTCCCAAGGCCATATCGCTCACAGTCAAGCGGGCATCCACCACCGAGCATGAACCCGCGATCGAGAACTCTGCACGCGCACGCATGGTCCTTCCGCCAAACATAACCGTCGATCAGCTCAAATCCGCGCGTACTCACCCCTACGAGCGCACAGCGATAGCGGAGGCCTAAGGGCTCAGCAGTCTTATCCGCGCCCTGAAGCATTCGCTTGGTCATCGAGTGCGCGGGCGACAGCATCGAGGTCGTCGTCGAACAGGTCGGCGTAGACGTCGAGCGTCATGGCGGCCGAGGCGTGGCCCAGCATCCGTTGCACGCTCTTCACGCTCGCCCCAGCCGACACCGCCAGCGACGCGGCCGTGTGCCTCAGGTCGTGCGGGGTCACGAGGGGGAAGTTCGGGTCGGCCTCTACGTTCAGGACGGGGTCGTCCGGGGTGTTGCGTCCCTCGCGGATGAGTGTCAGCGCCGGGTCAAAGTGCCGGTGCCGGAAATTGCCGTTGCGCAGCCACGCACCCGCCGCGCTCGTGAAGACGAGGTCCTTCGTGCGCTTGCCCTGGCACCGTTGCGCAAGCTCGGTGGCCAGCAACGCCGGGAACGGCACGGAGCGGCGGCCGTGGCCCTTCGGGGTCCCCCAGACAGCGGCCCCGCCGACCTCCGAGACCGCTTCGGCGACTTCGATCCGCCGCTTGCCGAGATCGACCCGCCCCACCCTTAACGCGGCCATT
The DNA here is from genome assembly GCF_035019865.1 of Cryobacterium sp. 10I5. NCBI lineage: Bacteria > Bacillati > Actinomycetota > Actinomycetes > Micrococcales > Microbacteriaceae > Cryobacterium > Cryobacterium sp. 10I5. The sequence continues at coordinate 11,369 of NZ_JASJVI010000063.1, read as the reverse complement.
TCGCCCCAGCGCAGCCCGGTGTACGCCAGGAAACGCACGACGTCGCCGAATTCTCCGCACTCTCGGGCCAGCCGGGCGACCTGGTCGTGCGTGAGGTACCCACGCGGCGTGCGAACGATCCGCGGCAAGCGGATGTCGTCGCTCGGGCTCTTCACAAGGCGCCCGTCCCTGACGGCGTAGTTCAGCGTGCCCGCCAGGACGAGGTGGATCTGACGCACCGTGGACGGGGCGAGCACCGCAGCCAGACTGCTCACCCAGCGCTGCACATCGGCGTGCTGCACGCTTCGGAGTGGCACGGTCCCCCATTTCGGCAGCACGTGCTTGTCCAGGTACAGGCGGTACCCGGCCCGCGTGGTCGGCTTGATCTGCAGCTGCGCCGAGTACCAGGCCTCGGCCCACTCACCGACGTTCACCTTCGACCGTGTCGGATCGACCCACTCGCCGCGCATCTTCGAGACCTCGACGGACGCCAGGAAGTCTTCGGCCTCCCGCTTGGTGCGAAATCCGCGCTTGTCCGTCTGGTGCCGATCGGGCGTACGGTACCTCACCCGGTAGCGCTTGCCCCTCGCCGTTTCGTAGGACGTCACGGAGCCCATGCTTCCTCCCGTTGTCGCTCGCCTCTGTCCTACCCTGATCTACCAGGAACCGCAGACAATCGAGGTCGCCGAATTTGCCTGCATATGGCATAGAAGTGGTTCGACTCAGGCCGATGAGAGCTAACGCGCGAGAACACACCGATGAAGAGCCCGCACGCGCCTGACAGTGCGACACTACGGATATGAGCGCAGCGGATAGGGTCATCGTCTCGACTCTCGACGGGCAACTCTTCGTCGAGGTCTGGCTCGTTGAGGATGACGAGTTCAATCGCGCCCAGGAATTCTTCGAGGTAGCGCTGCGTGATGGACGGCTCGAAAAACAGGCAGCCAGCGTGTTGATGTCCGAGTGGTCGGTCCAGGCTGCCAATACAGGCGGGGTCCAGCTATCAATCATGCGTAAGACGTCGGGCGGCACGGGCACGGACGCCCAGATGGAATGGACCCTGTGGCCTCTCTCCGGGCGTCTCGTTGACATCACAATCCGAAACTGCGGCGAAGTCGTCTGGTCCGTTGTGGCGTTCGCACCTGCAGTGAACGAGCACAAGCAGCCGATCTCGGCCGAGTCCTTGGGAAGACTGCGACCGATGCCTGACTCACCCTGGCCCAGCGGTACTCAATAACAGGTCACGTAATCACGCCGGCGGGAAGGCCGACGCGAGAGCTCGGTAGATCTGCAGCATGACCGGCTCGTCGAGAGGCCCCGTCTTCTGCAGGTGCTCGACAGCTTTCTTGGGCCACAGGACGTGAACTCCAGCAATGATGAAGTCGCCACCGAGAAGCGGCCAGTCTGCTCCGACGAAACAGAGCATCCCATGCACGGGGATGCCGTCGATGCCTGTCTCGTCGAGCGCGGCCCTAACTAGCGCGACCTGCTTGAGCGCACCAGCAACCAGCCCGTCTTGTTTGCGAGACCCGACCATGAGCGTTTCGGTCCGGGGCCGGATCAGTCCTCCTTCGACCTGCAGCCGGGGGCGACCCTGATATTTCTTCGCGTCGATGACGAAGACTCCCGAGGGGCAGACCGCAATGTGATCGATATTGGCTCGCGTCGGAGGAATGCGACGGTCGTGCAGGACGTGGACGCCACTCCCGCTGAGCTTGTCGAGCCGCTGACCCAGGGCCACCTCGCCCTGCGCCCCGACAGCCCACGCCCGGGTGCTCTGCGGCTCGTCGCTCAGCGCCAGGATGAGCCCACCAATATGCGGGTGGTTCTCGCGGATCCGGGTCTCACGCTTGTCTTTGCGGCGGTCGTGCTCTCGCTGGGCCGATGCGCCGGGCGTACCCCCGAACACCTCGAGGTCCTCGGGTGCTGGCTCCGGGCTCGTGACCGCGTCTGTGTCGATAGGGCTGCGTTCAATCGGGCCGGCGACGGACGGAGTGACCACCGTCGAATCCTGAGCGCAGGTCAGGCAGGCGACCGTCTTTGTCTCGCGTTCGTAGCGTGCCATCGTCCCTGCAAGGATCTCGACGTCGCAAATGCGGCAGGGCCCGGAGTACCGAAGTCGCATTCTCTTGGGCGTCAACGCCGCTTCACTGCTCATTCTTGAAACGCTACGGCGGCCCGGACGAGAACTCAGGCCATAGCGGGCCCGTGTGACCACGACTGGGGGCCACGACTCCGAGGATGCCTGCGCTTTCGATTGCATCCATCTGTCCGAACGCATTCCTTCCAGTCAGTCGCCAATCGCACTGCCCCGGTCCGCCACTTCGCGATCTCGGCCCACCTTGAAGCTCCTGATTTCCTGACTCTGTTCGCCCTGCTGTTCCTGTTTCTCCCTCCGTTCTTTGTACTTGTCTTTGTATTTCTCTCTTCTCTTTTTTCTTCTTCTTCTCTCCCCCTCACACTTCTTTCTCTTTCCCTGTCCCACCGCTACCCCTTTACTTCCCAACCCCCCACACAATGCCGTTGGGTGTGGGGGGTTGGGAAGCGTGCGTAGCGAGGGGGTCGCGGTGGGACAGGGAAAGAGGCCCCTTACCTATTCGTTTGGGTATTCGCTCTCAACGAATAGCCAAACGAATACCCAAACGAATAGGCAGCCGTCTCAGTCCCCCTCCGTGGGGCTTGTTTCGGTGACGAAAATGGGCCACACGACTGCGGTCCTGCCCGCCTCGGAACAACGCTCGGCACACCGGTCAGCGATGGTCGCACCCTCGCTGACGGTCGCGCTTTGACGTATCGACCGGAGGTAGCTACCGATCGCTCACGACAAGGCATCCGCAATTCGAGCCGAAGCTCTTCGATTCCCTGGGCCAGACGCTGACCGTCTTCGTCCCCGAAATGGATACCATCCTGAGCCGCGCGCAACTCGCTATTGCTCTGGGGCCGAGTCCGCAGGTGGCAAGCCGAGGAATGGGAAGGCTGGCGTGTCAGGCACCGCCGGGAGCCCCTGCGCGAAGATCGGACCCAGTAGACGTAGCGCCTTGTCGGGGAGTCCGTCGCCCGGGTAGAACTCCTCCAGCAGAGCTTCTGCCTCGTCGACGTTCTGAATGTCGCAGATTGCAAGCAGGTTGGCGATGTCCTGCACGTCTCGTCCGGGCCGCGAGGCGTTGAGCTTCATGGCGAGCAATGCGCGCGCGGAGGCGACTTCCACGGTGACGGCGTCATCCGAATAGAGGATTTCCCAGTCTGGGTCGGCACCGTAGGCGGGGATGAAGATGGTGGCGCTGCTGTTGAGCCAGTCGCGCGGCCAACCCTGCTCGTTGGCGACCTCGGCGGCCGCCTTGAGGATGGGATCCTCGGGCAGCAGGTGCGCATCAATGTCGGCGGTCGTGCGACGGTCGAAATAGCGCAGAGCAAGCGCCGCGCCGCCCACGATCCGGATGCCAGCGGGCTGGCCTGCCGTGCGGAGTTTCGCGATGACCGCACTAAGGCCGCGGACGAGGTCGTCGCGGTCGAGTTGGTCACCAGGCATCAGACGCTCTCCAGCGTGGCAGCCTCAATCAGGATGCCGCGGTCGCGGAACTCGCGAGGCACGCGGTCCGCCTCTGCGGGGATGTCGTAGTCGCTGGTCCGGGGCGACCACGGGTTGTCAGGGTTCCCCTCCTTGGCAAGGATCCAGTCCGGGACCGGCAGCGCATCCGCGTTCAGTCGGTACTCGCACAGCGCGGCGATGGCGGTGTCCCAATGCTCGGAGCCGGTCGGGAGCGGCTCGGTCAGGGTCAGGCCGACTCGTGTCGAGCCTCTCTCGGCAGCCAGGTTGTCGGCGAGCTGCAGGAAGCGGCGGAACGCCTGGGGCTCGTCGGAATCGGCCAGCGCGGCACTGATCTCCGAGGCGATCCGCGCCGCGTCGCTGCGCACAGTCGGCAGCGTGACGACGGTGTGCCGCGTCGCGAGGAGGAGCGCCTCGAGCGTCGCAACCGTGGGCTCACGCTTGCCGTTCTCGATCAGCGACAGCGAGGAGCCGGCGATCCCGGATCGAACGGCCAGCTCACTCTGACTCAGTCCGCTCGCCGCACGGGCAGAACGAGCCAGGATTCCTGCGCTCATGACCCCACCACCTTTTACTAGTTAGTAAAAATCTAGCACCGTGGCTTCGTGAAGTCACCGGTCTATCCAGCCAAGATTTCAGAAAATGGATCACGTCAGACTGTGACGAATATCGCGGCTGAACGGGCTCTCCACCGCCCTTCGTGTTATGTCTCAGGACATACCTGACAGTTCTGCATCAATAGATCTCTGACGCTTGCGCGGTGTTTGGCCCTGACAGTTCTCCGTCATTGTTTGAGGGATGAGCCGTGTTGAACCTGTTGATCCCCGTGTCCGCCTCGCCATCGTCCAGTGGCCGCCCGATGCACCGAGGGGAGCGGTGAGCACGTTCTGCCTCGAGCATGGGATCTCGCGTGAGACGTTCTATGCGATCAGGAAACGGGCAGCGACGGACGGGCCGGCTGCGGCGTTGGAACCTCGATCCAGACGCCCCAGAGCAAGTCCGTCGAAACTCACGGATGACCTGGCCCGGCAGGCAATCGGGGTGCGGGCGGTGTTGGAGGGGTCGGGTCTGGACCATGGGCCGATCAGTGTCCACGAGAAGATGCGTTCCCTGGGGATGACCCCGGTCCCCTCGACGGCGTCGCTGGCGAGGATCTTCCGCGATGCCGGTGTCGCCCGCGTCGAGCCGCGGAAGAAGCCCCGGGCCTCGTATCGGCGGTTCGTCTATCCGGCGCCGAACGCGTGCTGGCAGCTGGACGCGACCGAATACGTCCTTACCGGCGGCCGGAAATGCGTGATCTTCCAACTCATCGACGACCACTCCCGCTTCGCGGTCGCCTCCCAGGTCGCGTGGGGAGAAACCTCCGAGGGCGCCCTGACCGTAGTGAAGAAAGGCATCACAGCCCACGGGGTCCCGCAGCGACTCCTCAGCGATAACGGGGCAGCACTGAACCCCTCCCGGCGCGGCGTCATCGGACAGCTCGTCACCTACGTCACTTCGCTGGGGGTGGAACCGATCACCGGGAAACCCTACAAACCCACCACGCAGGGCAAGAACGAACGCTTCCACCAGACCCTGTTCCGGTTCCTCAACAAACAACCCCTGGCCGAGACTCTCGAGCAGCTGCAGGCCCAGGTCGACATGTTCGACGTGATCTACAACACCGAACGCCCCCACCAGGGGCTGCCCGGCCGAATCACACCGGCGCAGGCGTGGGAGGCCACCCCGAAGGTCGAACCTCCACGCCCGGCCCCGAGGCCTGCAGCACCGTTGGGTGATGGGGAGGGCTTGCGAGTGACTCGTGTCCGCGACAACGGCACCGTCTTCATCCGTCAGACCCGATTCCACGTCAGCCGCGCCCTCGCCGGCACCATCGCCTCGTCGAGGAAGATGACGCGCTGCTGGTCTTCGATCACGAGGGCACGATGCTCATTGAGCACCCGTGGCCCGCTCCAGGAACCAAGTACGTCGGCAGCGGCAATAGCAGGGGACGCCCACCCATGACCCTGTGAGTGTCAGCGATGTCCCGATACATGAACTGTCAGAGATGTCCTGATGCAGAAACGTCAGCGATGTCCTGATACATCACACTCCACCGCCCTTCGGTGCCCTCATTCTTGCCCACATTTTGCCCACAACTGGGGAAAAACGAGGTGATTTCGGTGATCACTGTGACGGCAACTTCGTTGATTTTACGCGGATCTTGACCCCCTTCCACGTGGTCACAAGGGCCTATATCCGACTGAAAATCGAGAGGTCACGGGATCGACGCCCGTCGGGGCCACCCGCTGAAATCCCCGGTTATCCGGGGTTTTTCTCGTTAACGGATGTCTTTGCTCCGGCCTGACAATGACCCGAGAGCAGATGCCGCCGCATCCGCTCGCCCAGTGTCGCCGTTCGCACCGAGAATCGCACGCAGGCCAGGGACACTGGGCACAAAGAGCGATTCTCGACGAGGCCGGCCTGTGAGTTATCGGCGAGCACGCCTGACGAGGAAAGAAATCGGGCGCTAGCTTCGTCCCGGCATCTCCGCGGCCGTCAGCCCCAGGATGCCCGCCTCTTGACCCTCCCGAGCCATCTTGCGAAGTACAGCACGTCGTTCGGCCCTGAATTTGTCCTTGTATTCCACCAGGTCCCGAAGTGTCACCCGACGGTGCCGCCCAACAAGCTCGAATGGAACTTCCCCGGACTCCAAGAGCTTGACGAGCGTTGGGCGCGACATGCCGAGAAAGTCGGCGGCAGACTGCGTCGTGAGCTTGGATTCCTGTGGAGCGACCGTGACACCCTTACCGTTGCTCAACGCATCCGCGACCTGTCGCAGCGCGTCAAAGAGAGGCTCAGGCAACTCGATGACCTGTGCGCCGTCGGCCGACGTGAGCGTTGCTTTCTTGCGATGGATGTTCTGGATCTGCCTAATAAATTCGTCGATTGCACGGGAATCTATGTCGCTGGGCAGGTAGGTTCGCGATTGGTGTTTCTCACGCGTGAGACTCATCGTGATCACCCTTCTTCGCGACTCTCTATTCGAAATATTCGAAAACCAGAAGACCCTCGCACGGCATCAAACGCTCTCCAGCGTGGCAGCCTGAATCAGGATGCCGCGGTCACGGAACTCGCGAGGCACCCGGTCCACCTCTGCGGGGATGTCGTAGTCGCTGGTCCGGGGTGACCACGGGCTGCCCTCGTTTCCGGTTCTCGTGTGGATCCAGTCCGGGACCGGCAGCGCATCCGCGTTCAGTCGGTACTCGCAGAGCGCGGCGATGGCGGTGTCCCAATGCTCGGAGCCGGTCGGGAGCGGTTCCGTCAGCGTCAGGCCGACTCGCGCCGCGCCGCTCTCGGCAGCCAGATTGCCGGCGAGTTGCAGGAAGCGCCGGAATACCAGGGGCTCGTCGGATGCGGCGAAGGCGTCAGCGATCTCCGCGGCGATCCGGGCCGCGTCGCTCCGCACGGTCGGCACGGTGACCACGGTGTGCCGCGTCGCGAGGAGGAGCGCCTCAAGCGTCGCAACCGTGGGCTCACGCTTGCCGTTCTCGATCAGCGACAGCGAGGAGCCGGCGATCCCGGATCTCGCGGCCAACTCACTCTGTGAATATTGGCTTCCAAGGGAGCCACCTGTGGTTCGCGTCAGAGCCACCTCGCCGATCCATGGATCGTGTCGTTCAGAGCCACGATTGGTGTGGTTGAGAGCCACCTGAAAAGCTCCTCCCACCATGTGACGGACACCTGGTGGAAGGAGTACCGGTAATGGTACGGAAGATCAAGGCGAAACTTGTCTTGCAGCTACGAAACCAGGGGTTGTCGGGCAGGGCGATCGCCTCGGCGCAGGGCACAGCCCGCAACAGCGTCCAGGCAGTGCTCGACGCTGCGGACCGCCTCGGCCTCGGGTGGGACGACGTCGAGGAGAAGTCGGAAGCCGAGGTGTATGCGGCGCTGTTCCCAGGCCGCGGAGTCTACGAGAGTGTGTTCGCGCAGCCGGACTGGGTTCGAATTCACACCGAGTTGGCCCGGGTCGGGGTGACGCTGAAGCTGCTCCATCAGGAGTATGTCGACGCGACGTCCATGGCGCAGGCAACGATGAGCTACGACCGCTTCTGCCGCCTCTACGGCGACTACACGGCGGTGTCGGGGGCCACGTCTCGGGTCGGTCACAAGGCCGGGCGCAGCATCGAGGTCGACTGGTCCGGACCCACGATGCAACTGCTGGATCCCACGACGGGCGAGAGACGCAAGGTGTATCTGTTCGTCGCCTGCCTGCCGTTCAGCCGCTACGCGTTCGTGGAAGCCTGCCTGGACATGAAGCAGGAGTCGTGGCTTCGCGCCCACACCGCGATGTTCGCCTTCTTCGGCGGCAGCGTCCCGCGCCTGGTGCCGGACAACTTGAAGACCGGGGTCATTTCCCACCCGAAGGAAGGCGAGGTCGTTTTGAACGACTCTTACCGGGAGATGGCGGCGCACTACTCGGCGGCGGTGCTGCCGGGTCGAGTTCGCCACCCGCGCGACAAAAGTAGCACCGAGAACACTGTCTCCCATGTCGCGACCTGGGTCATCGCCGGGCTGCGGCAGGAGACATTTACCTCGCTGGCTCAGCTGCGCCTGCGGATCCGGGAACGGATCGATGCCTACAACCGGGAGCCGTTCCAGAAACGCGTCGGGTCGCGCCTGAGCGTGTTCACCGCGGAGGAGAAGCCTCTGTTGCAGGCCCTGCCGGCGGCGCCGTTCGAGATCAGCACCTGGTCCTATAAACGGAAGGTCAACGCCAACGCCCACGTGGTCTGGGCCAAGAACTTCTACTCCGTCCCCTTCAGCCACATCGGCGCGCTGGTGGACCTTCGCGTCACCGAGACGATGCTGGAGGTCTATCGGCGCGACGAGCGCCTGGCCAGCCATTTGCTGCTGCCTGCCACGACCAGCAACCAGTATCGAACCAACGAGGCGGACCTGCCCGAGGGGCGCAGCTTCCAGGCCTGGGACCGGGCACGGATCGAGGAGTGGGCGGCGCGGATGGGACCGGCGACGGTCACCGTGACGGCCAAGATCTTCGAGAGCGTGTTCATCGACGAGGCCGGCTTTGACGCCGCGCTGGCGGTGCTGCGGCTGTCGCGCCGGTTTCCCCCGGCCCGGGTCGAGGCCGCCTGCGCGCTGGCGCTGCGGGGCCCGGTCCGCTCCCCGCGTTATGCGCATCTGCGGCCGATCCTCGACACCGGGCAGGACAAGACCGGACACGCCCCCGAGCCCGAGCCGGATGACGGCGGTTATGTTCGCGGCGGCGCCTACTACGCCGGAGGGACCCGATGAGCGCCCTCGATGGGGAGACCAAACGCAAGCTGCGCGAGATGAACGCCGGCGAGCTGCTGCAGGCGATCGACACCCAGGACGACACACTGTCGATCGGCCTGGCCTTCGAGGAGAGGGTCCGGCTGGTCGTCGATGACGCCTACTCGACGTTCATGCACTCCAAAGTCGAGGGTCTGATCCGGCGGGCGGGACTGCGGTATCCGAACGCGGATCTGCGGCGCATCGACCTGCTCGACGAGCGCGGACTGAATCGGCAGCTGCTGACCCAGCTCGGCACCTGCTCCTTCGTCACCCGGCAGCAGAACGTGGTCTTCCAGGGCTTCACCGGGTCGGGGAAGTCGTATCTGGGCTGCGCGATCGCTAAACGCGCCTGCGAACACCGCATCCGCGCCCACTACGTCCGCATGCCCGACCTCGAGGAAGCCTGGGTCGCCGCCCAGGACACCCCCGGCGGGTCGGGCAAGTTCCTCCGCAAATACGCGGCGTTCACCCTCCTCGTCATTGATGAGTGGCTGCTGGATAAGCCGACGGAGTCGATGCGGACGATGCTGCTGGAGCTGATGGAGCGTCGTTACGGCGACACGTCAACGGTGTTCTGCACCCAGTATCAACAGAAGGATTGGCATCAGCGCCTCGGCTCCGGCGTTCACGCGGACGCGATCATGGACCGGATCATCCACAACACGGTCTGGGTTGAGACAGGCACCTACAACATGCGCGAGCACACCGCTCTGGCCAGCACCTGATGAAGAGGCGCCCTGGAGCACGCACCCGAGACCAGGACCTCGCTCTCCTTGCCGCTGGCGGTGAAACGGGATGGTGGGACGACGCCGGACACCCGGCGCCCTGGCCCGAGGACTTCCTCGATCCCGACGCAGGATGGAGCACGGGCAGCGCTGTTGCCCGCGACGGCACTCCGGCCGACAAGGATCCCGTCGACCCGCCGTTCTGACCTGGCTGTGGTTGGAAACCGCGCCGCACTGGCAGGTTTCCTAGCGCCGAAATGGCCGGCTCGATGGTGACGAAACGCACCTAACACCGGGCGGAGAGGGCCAGTGGCTCTGAACCACACCACCACTGGCTCTCTTCCGCACGATCGGTGGCTCTGAAACGCGCGATTGAGTGGCTCTCAAAGCATCAAATACTCACTCTGACTCAGACCGCTCGCCGCGCGGGCAGAACGAGCCAGGATTCCTGCGCTCATGATCCCACCACTTTTTTACCAATTAGTAAAAACGTAGCGTGGTGGACCGGTGAAGTCACCGGTTGATCGGGCCAAGATTCCTGCAGCCGCGCCGCCACATCCGCTCGCAGCGAATCGTCCGCGAACTGGAGCGCGCACCGGAGACACTCGGCAATAGGGACGATTGTCGGCGCTGGTGACCGGTTAGATGAAGGCATGACTGCTCACTATCGGTTTTCCCCGGATGCCGCTGAGATCGACCGGGACACGGTCCATCGCTGGATCAGCGAGCAGTCCTATTGGGCACCCGGGCGCTCCCGGTCCCGACAGGACGCGGCGATCGACGGCTCACGCAATTTCGGCATCTACGACACCGAATCGGGCCGGCAGGTCGCCTACGCCCGGATGATCACCGACGGGGTGACATTTGCGTGGCTGTGCGATGTTTTCGTCGACCCAGAGGTTCGCGGACAGGGCCTCGGGGAAATGCTCATCGCGGGCATCGTCGAAGACTGCCGCCCCCTCGGGCTGCGCCGGATCGCGCTCGCCACCGCTGACGCTCACGGCCTGTACGCCAAATTCGGATTCACCGGCGTGGCAGCACCTGAGACCTGGATGGAACGTCCGGATAAACCACACTCCTGACCCACATTGCCCGTGCTGCGATCATCACCGGACGGCACGTCGGCCTGTCGCTAGGCTCTCGTCATGAGTATCCGGATTCGAGGGGCAAGTGCCCGCCAGTCCCCCGCCTTCCGTGCCGGCACTGCAGCTGACACCACGGACTGCGTCGCGCTGTGGGTTCGGGCGTGCGCCGAACGCGATGGGGTGGCCGTCGCAGGAGTAGCCGAACGCGCTCAACCGAAGTTCGACCACGGCGAGAGTTGGATCGTGGCCGAGGAAACCGGTGCCGGAATCCGGGGCTTCGTTCTCGCAACAACACCCAAGAGTGGTCTGCCGACCGACCCACCCGACGCTGCGGTGGTCAGCCTGCTCGCCGTTGTACCAGGCGCCCAAGGAAGTGGACTCGGGAGAGCGCTCCTGGTCAGCATCGCCAACGAGCTCAAACGCCAAGGCCATAAGCGCGCAGTTTTGCACGTACTGGCGGACAATCGCCCGGCTCTCGACCTTTATTCGAGTGAGGATTGGCGCCCCTTGGGCGAGCCCTTCCCACACTCATTACTGAACCGGCCGACGCAAACGTATGTGCTCGACTTGGATTCGCGCGAAGAGGCTGCGCTGGTGACGCGAGAACGGTAGCGCCAAGCGGCGTTCTCAGCGCATCCCTTTCGTCGACGGCCTGGCAACGTGCATCCAGCGCGACAGCCAACGCTGCAATCGTCGGCGAGAATCGCCGTTTCCGCC